>CAMBDK010000086.1 GCA_945865315.1 Chitinophaga pinensis
GCCGAAGCAATCTCATAAATTGGTGTGAGATTGCTTCAGTCGTACCTCCTTCGCAATGACGTTCTAAATTTAAATGCAGAATCTATGGACATACTCTAATTACGAAATTTAGTCGACAAATGTTGTTTTTATGACCATTTATGCTCTATAAAAAACCACACAAAAAATAAATAATATCAAAAAAAAGCTTGTTCATCGTAAAAATTATTATTTTTGTCGAAAAAAAGACTAAAAAAATGTAACATTAATTAAATTATTACGTAATAGTTGGTGTAAACAAAAAAATAGAATTTATGAGACAGCTAAAAATATCCAAACAGGTCACTAATCGTGAAACAGCTTCACTCGACAAATATTTGCAGGAGATTGGCAGGGTAGAATTAATAACTGCTGAGGAAGAAGTAGAGTTAGCTCGCAAAATACGCACAGGCGATCATGCTGCACTAGAGAAACTTACCAAAGCTAATTTACGATTTGTAGTTTCGGTTTCCAAGCAGTACCAAAATCAGGGTTTAAGTTTACCCGATTTAATAAATGAAGGAAATTTAGGTTTAATAAAAGCCGGACAGCGATTTGACGAAACCCGTGGTTTTAAATTTATTTCCTATGCTGTTTGGTGGATCCGGCAATCTATCCTTCAAGCATTGGCCGAACAATCACGAATAGTGCGTTTGCCTTTAAATAAAATAGGGTCAATCAATAAAATTAATAAAACATTTTCCAAATTGGAACAAGAATTTGAAAGGGAACCTAGCCCTTCAGAGATAGCTACGATGCTTGAAATTTCTGAAATTGAAGTGAAAGAATCCATGAAAATTACTGGCCGACATGTTTCAATGGATGCTCCTTTAGCTGCAGGCGATGAAAATGCAGGAAGCATGTATGAAGTGATGGCATCCGACGACAGCCCCAGTCCCGAATTTGGATTGCTACATGAATCCTTACGACGAGAAATTGAAAGGGCATTGCATACACTTACCTTGCGTGAAGCGGATGTGGTAAGATTTTATTTTGGCTTAAATGGTAAGCATGCAATGACTTTGGAGGAAATAGGTGAAAAAATTAATCTTACGCGCGAGCGAGTAAGACAAATAAAGGAAAAAGCAATACGCCGATTAAAGCAAACTTCGCGCTGCAAAATATTAAAAACGTATTTAGGATAGTTAATGGTTTAAAATAAAAATTAAAAGCGAAAAAGGCAAAAAGTTTTTTTCGCTCTTTTTTTGTAGTTTTGACCTCAATTAAAGAAAAAATCAAACTTTATTTTAATACCAATGAGTCATTTAATAGCCCCTTCGATCTTATCTGCTGATTTCGCCAATTTACAACGTGATGTTGAAATGATAAACAACAGCGAAGCTGATTGGTTTCATATAGATATTATGGATGGAATGTTTGTTCCAAATATTTCTTTTGGCTTTCCGGTAATAAAAGCAATAAAAAAACATGCAAAAAAACCATTGGATGTTCATTTAATGATTGTAGATCCCGACAGGTATCTCCAACAATTTAAAGATGCAGGAGCTGATATATTAACTGTACATCTAGAAGCTTGCCCACATTTGCATCGAACCATACAAGCTATCAAGGCTTTGGGCATGAAAGCCGGTGTTGCCATCAATCCGCATACTCCTGTTAACTTATTATCAGATATAATTTCCGATATTGATTTAGTATGCATTATGAGTGTAAATCCAGGTTTCGGCGCTCAAAAATTTATTGAAAATACATATCATAAAATTATCCAACTCAATGAAATGATTCGATCTTTAAAATCAAATGCCCTCATTGAAATTGATGGAGGAGTTGATTTCAATAATTATCAAAAATTAATCGACAGGGGTGCAAATATACTTGTAGCAGGTAATACCGTATTCTCGTCGACTAATCCAATTCAAACTATTGCCGATTTAAAAAAAGATTAGTTTTATTATTATTTTTATTCAGCTTTTACATTTCTAATATTAAAAGGATGAAAAGTATTTATCTTGTGCGCCATGCAAAATCTGATTGGGGATATGAAGGACTAGCTGATATCGATAGGCCTTTGAATAAGCGAGGCTGCCATGATGCGCACATGATGAGTAATTTAATGAAATCAAAAAAAATATTGCCCGACTTAATTATTACCAGTCCGGCAGTAAGGGCAATTTCTACTGCACTAATATTTTGTCGCAACTTTAATTTACTTCCCTCAACAATTATTATTGAACCCAACTTATATGATACAGACATTAAACAATACTTCGAAATTATTGCGAAAATTGAAAATTCACATAACAATATTATGTTATTTGGGCACAACCCAATAATTACTGAATTAGCAAATAGTTTAACAATACCATTTACTGAAAATATCCCAACATGTGGTATTGTTGGTATCTGTCAATCCATGAAAATAGATCATTGGAGGGGATTTAAAGACACTTTGGCGGAATTAACTTTATATGATTATCCTAAAAATCAGAATGATAAAAAATAGTTAATTAATTGTTAATTTTTTTTAAAAAAATATTTATTAGCTAATTTTAAAATTTAACTCCTAAATTTGTTTTCCCCAATTGATGTTAGGATAGTAAATAAACATAAAAAATTGTATTGGAATTTGTTCCTTCAAATTTTTTTGACAATTATCATAATTGCATTGTTGCATTTAACCTTTTAAAAAAAAACAAAATGGACAAAAAAGAATTACGAAAAAAACTTGAAATAAAATTAATAACTGCAATTGAAGATATATTAACTAAAGAGAATGCTGCATCTACAAAGTTGATCAGTAAAACTACGCGGGAGGCTTCCAAAATGGTCGCGAAAAAATTTTTAAAAAGTACTAAAGTCGAATTGAAAAGTAGTTCTCCAAAAAAAATTATTAAAAAAACTATAATTCCTCCCAAAAAAATTATTCTCCCTATCAAAAAAAAATAAATATTTTTTTTAGTTTACGGCCTAATCAATTAAGTATTTAAATTTTCAAGTATAACATTGGCAACTAAAGATCAAGCAATATACTTTTTTCAATTTAAATGAGAACCGTATTTACAACAATGATTTTTTTTAAATAATGGCTAGCAAAGGTGTAATTTTAATTAACCGCGAATTGAGTTGGTTGTCTTTTAATGAGCGTGTTTTACAAGAGGCAATGGATAAGTCTGTGCCTTTAATAGAACGTATTAAATTTCTTGGGATATTTTCAAATAACCGTGATGAATTTTTTCGTGTGCGTGTAGCATCGTTAAAAAGGATTGTAAAACATCCAAAAAACACTACTAAATATAAAGGAGAAAATCCAGAACTCTTATTAAACAAAATTCAAAAAATTGTTATTGAACAGCAAAATAAATTTGAATATATCTATCAAAATATTATTAAAGAGTTAGGTAAAAATAATATTTCTATCATTAATGAAAAACAAGTAACACCAGCACAAGGAGTATTTATAAGAAATTTTTTTCATAAAAATATAAAGCCTTTTATATTTCCAATAATGGTTGACAGCTCCTCTACCCCACCATTTTTAAAGGATAAGTCGGGTTACCTTATTGTAAAACTAGGACGAAATAATAGCAGCACCAAAAAAAAATATGCCCTAATAGAAATACCTACAAATAGCATTTCGCGTTTTATTGTTTTGCAAAAAGAAAAGGAGAAAACATATATAATTTTGCTTGATGATGTTATTCGCTATTGTTTGAATGATGTATTTAGTAATTTTATTTATGATTATATAGAAGCATTTACCATTAAAATAACCAGAGATGCTGAAATAGATTTAGATAATGATTTATCGAAAAGTTTTATCGAAAAAATATCAAAAGGATTAAAGGACAGGAAAAAAGGCTTACCAGTTAGATTGGTTTATGATAGCGAAATAGCGCCGGATATCTTGTCGTTTATAATGAGAAAAATTAAACTTGGTAAGGAGGACAACTTTATTCCTGGTGGGCGTTACCATAATTTTAAAGATTTTATTTCTTTCCCTTCCATAGGGAATAGCGCATTGAGTTATAATAAAATAGTGCCATTAAAACATCCTGATTTACCAACCGGACAAGCTAGTTCGAAAGACCGTACTAGCTTTTTTAAAGTGCTGAAAAATAAAGATGTACTCTTAACTTATCCATATCAGTCATTCGATCATATCATAGACTTATTACGTGAAGCTTCTATCGACCCCAAAGTACATACCATTCAAATTACACTGTACAGGGTAGCCAAAAATTCAAATGTGGTTAAAGCACTTATCAATGCTATTAAAAATGGAAAGCAGGTAACTGCAATTGTTGAACTTCAAGCTCGTTTTGATGAAGAAGCAAATATATTCTGGGCAAATAAACTTAGAGAGGAGGGGGCAAAAGTAATTTATGGTGTGCCGGGCTTAAAGGTTCATACTAAATTATTTTTGATAACACGTAAAGAGCAAAATAAAAATGTTTTTTATGCACATATTGGCACCGGCAATTTTAATCGGGATACAGCAAAGGTTTATACCGATCACAGTTTGCTTACTGCCGACAAACGCATCACTGAAGAGGTAGCAAAAATATTTAATTTTTATGCCAATAATTTAAAATTTGGTGACTACAAACATTTATTGGTATCTCCATTATTTATGCGCAAAAGAATAATTCTGCTTATCAACAATGAAATAAAAAATGCGAAAAAAAATAAGCCCGCTTCAATAATTTTAAAATTAAATAATCTGGTAGATCCCGACATGATTAAAAAATTATATGAAGCAAGTAAAGAAGGGGTGAAAATTAAATTGATGGTTCGTGGTATTTGTTCTTTAGTGGCTGGTGTGAAAGGATTAAGCGAAAATATTGAGGCCATTAGTATTATTGATAAATATTTAGAGCATAGCCGTATTTTAATATTTCATAATGGTGGTGACGAAAAATATTTTTTATCGTCGGCCGACTGGATGGCTCGTAACTTTGATTTTCGTTCCGAAGTTGCTGTCCCAATATACGACATAGCAATAAAAAATAAATTAAAACAAATAATTGATGCCCTATGGGCTGACAATACAAAAGCTAGAATTTTAGGCAGTAAACAAGATAATGAATACAGAAAAACAAATACTAGAAAAAAACTGCGTGCACAAGAAATAATTTATAATCTTTTAAAAAATTGATATTTTTTGATCCTTCCTATATTTGCTATACTGTGACCGGGATAAATTTCCACACATTTGTTTGATATAAAAAGTGCCGTAGGCACAAAATACCGGTAGAAATACGATAACCACCTATTTTACGCAGTGCCTTAGGCACGATATATATTTCGCCCCTAAAGGACTTGGATGAATGGGTATAATTATTTTGCTATCAATATACCGTCCCTAACGGGACTATAAAATGCGGAAATTTATCCTGTTTTTAGTATAGTACGTTTAATTTTTAAAAAATGATTTTAAAAAAATTAATAAAAAATATTTTAAAGTCGAAAAGTTTATTTGTATCCTAAAAGATTGTGTACATTTATCCTTATTATTTTACCTAAAAAAAATATTCAATAACAATCAATTATATAAATACCATTCGCATTGAAATTTGCAGCAATTGATATA
The DNA here is from genome assembly GCA_945865315.1 of Chitinophaga pinensis. Classification (GTDB taxonomy): domain Bacteria; phylum Bacteroidota; class Bacteroidia; order 2-12-FULL-35-15; family 2-12-FULL-35-15; genus 2-12-FULL-35-15. The sequence continues at coordinate 5,570 of CAMBDK010000086.1, forward strand.
GGATCCAACGCAATAAGGCTATTGTTTAGTAACGTTTACGATGATGGCAATACTGTTTATTTTAAAAAAGCAGAACTTATTCGTATTCCATTGCGATTGGGTGAGGATTCTTTTTTGAATGGTAAAATATCTGAAAAAAAAATAGAGAAATTAATAACTTCAATGAAAGCATTTAAAAATTTGATTGAAGTTTTTGATGCTATTGATTATAGGGCTTGTGCCACATCTGCAATGCGGGATGCCGAAAACCGCTGGGATATTATTCACCGTGTTGAAAAAGAAGCCGGTATAAAAATTGAAATTATTGATGGTAAAACGGAGGCCGATATTATTTATTCCAACCACATTGAAGAGCACTTAGATAAAAATAACGCTTATCTCTATATTGATATTGGCGGCGGAAGTACTGAAATTACTTTATTTGCTAAAAACAAAGCAATTGTTTCTCAATCTTTTAATATTGGAACTATACGCATGCTACATAATCAAATAGATAAGGAATATTGGAATTATTTTAAAAATTGGGTTCGTGAAATTACAAAAGGTTATAAACCATTAATTGCGATAGGCTCAGGAGGCAACATCAATAAACTATATAGAATGTCGGGGAGAAAATTAAATAAACCTTTTCCTACCGCAAAATTAAAAACGCTTTACGAACTTCTTGAATCCTATACTTACGAAGAGCGTATAAAAATTATAGGACTTAATCCTGACCGCGCTGATGTTATTATTCCTGCTTCCAAAATATTATTGAGCATATTGAAAAATGCAGGTATTGAAAAAATTATTATCCCTCAAATAGGCCTTACGGATGGTATTGTGCATCAATTATTCGAAAAGTACAGAGAAAAAAATTTACTCGAAAAAATTGAAGGATTTAATTTAATGTAATTTAATTTAATAATTTCCTCTTTTCCCTTTTATTCGTTTATAATATTAATGCTTGTACAGGCATACAATGCTGCTGTTTCGGTGCGCAATCGGCTGGTTCCTAATTTAACTTCCTCATAACCGGACTTTATTGCTATTTTCACCTCATCAACCGAAAAATCTCCTTCTGGGCCAATCAATAGTAATACGTTAGCCCCTTGTTTGTAGAGGTTTTTCAAATGCTTTGTTTCCGATAATTCTTTAATGCCCGAAATGGAAGCATGACAATGAGCAATAAATTTTTGACCAGCAAAGTTTTCGTTTTCTGCAATAAATTTTTTAAAATCAGTAAGTTCATTTATTTTTGGCAAAAAAGCTTTAAGGCTTTGTTTGATGGCAGCTATTGCTACCTTCTGTAGTCTGTCATTTTTTACAACAGTCCGCTCGCTATTATTACAATTAATAATGGATACTTCATGGATGCCTATTTCAGTAGCTTTTTCGATGAACCATTCCAAACGGTCCATATTTTTTGTAGGAGCTATTGCTATGTGGAGATTAAAATTGCGTTTACCAAATCCTTGCTTTGCATGAGTGATTTTTACTTTACACCGCCTCGGATTATCTTCTATTATTATTGATTCGTACCAACCACCATTGCCATCAATCAACAATATTGTTGCACCAATGCTTAGTCGCAATACACGAATGCAATGTTTGCTCTCTTCCTCATTTAGCAAGTATGCTACTTGACAATCTCCAGCAGGAATTGCCAATTGAAGTGTTTCGGGGGTATAAAATAAATGCATATGAATAAAAAATGCTTTCCAATTTTGTTATTTCAAACTAGCCTAAAAAAGGAAGCAATGAATTTAACTACGGCCCTTTTGCGACAGTATTAAAACGGGAGTTTCTGGCTCTTCAATTTTTGGTGCAGCCGACATAATTTCCTCGTTAGCAGCACTTGCATATTGCTCGAAATTTTTAATGAAGGATGCTGCTAATTTGTTTGCCGCTATATCGTATAATTTTTTATTCTCCCATGTATTACGGGGGTTCAATACTGCGCTTGGCACATTTGGGCATTCCGTAGGTACATTTAATCCAAATATAGGCAATGTTTCAAATTTAATGTTATTAAATTTCCCTGTAAGAGCTGCTGTTATTATGGCGCGGGTGTTTGACAATATCATTCGACTACCTACACCATATGCCCCACCTGTCCAGCCTGTATTTACTAACCATACAGTTACTTTGTTTTCATTTAATTTTTTACCTAATAGCTCAGCATATTTTGTAGGGTGCAAGGGTAAAAATACCTTACCAAAACAAGCAGAAAAAGTTAATTGTGGCTCGGTAACACCTACCTCAGTACCTGCTACTTTAGCCGTATAACCAGAAATAAAATGATACATGGCCTGTTCGGTAGTTAATTTTGATATTGGTGGCAGTACACCATATGCATCGCATGTTAAAAAGAAAATGTTTTTAGGCGTATTGCCTATGGATGGTTCCACAGCATTTTCGATGAAATGAATTGGGTAGCCTACGCGTGTATTTTCTGTTTTAGAAATATTGCTAAAATCAACAGTAGAGGTATTTTCGTAAAACACAATATTTTCCAATAAAGCACCAAACTTTACTGCGCCAAAAATTTGAGGTTCTTTTTCTTTAGTTAAATCCACACACTTGGCATAACAGCCTCCTTCAAAATTAAATATCCCTTTATCGCTCCAGCCATGCTCATCGTCACCTATTAAACCACGGTTAGGATCGGCAGAAAGTGTAGTCTTTCCTGTTCCCGACAATCCAAAGAAGATAGCCGTATCGCCTTCATTTCCTATATTGGCAGAGCAGTGCATTGGTAAAACTCCTTTTTCCTGAGGTAATAAATAATTTAATAATGAAAAAATACCTTTTTTTATTTCTCCTGTATATCCCGATCCACCAATTAATATGATTTTTCTTGTCATATTTAAAATAGTGAAATTATGCTGGCGTGTTCCGTCAATAGCAGGTTTTGACCTGTATCCTGGCACACAAACGATTGTCCATTCAGGATCAAAACTCATTATCTCATCATAAGTAGGACGCAGAAACAAATTATTTGCAAATAAGTTGGACCATGGGTGTTCTGTAACTACACGAATTTTTAAACTATATTTGGGATCTGCGCAAGCATAGGAATCCCGAACATATACATCTCTGCCTGTTAAATAAGCGCAAACACGATTATAAAGTATATCAAACTTTAATGCATCGAATTTAAAATTTACATCGCTCCACCAAATTGTATCTTTGGTAATATCATCGTATACTATAAATTTATCTTTCGGCGAACGTCCCATAAACTCTCCTGTATCAACAGCCAATGCACCTGTATCGGTAAGCACTCCTTCTCCACGTATAAGAGTTTCTTCAACGAGTTCCGCAGCATTTAAATTCCAATAAGCTGCCGAAACATTTTCTAAACCTAAACTTGCAATGCTTGCATTTTGGGCTTTTATTCCAAATTCGTTCATTTATTCTGTTTTTGGTTGATTAATTTTAATTGCAAATTTAAGACTTTTTAAGCCAATAGGATGCTAATCTTAATAACAATTTTTTATCGAATTGTTAATATCTTTGTCGGGGGGGGATGTAAATTATTAACTAGGTGAAGTTTTCGAAATAAGTTCCGCAAATTAAATGGTTCAAAAACTACGCGTTTTCATAAGGATAGTTTTTGCAAAAAAAATGAAATCATCTGTTTTTATTAAAATATCGTTACTATTTAAGTATTCTAATAACAGGGCTTTGCACCCAATTAACTTCGTCTAAGATATAGAAATATTAGTCCTTTTAAGCATTTTACTTTTTGTCTTGAAACAAAAAGTAACAAAAAATTCAAGAAAAGGTCATCGGCTCAAGCACAGGCTGACACAGCACCCGCTACCTTTTCTGGCTTACGCGCCTTTCAGGTTATAATTTTTGCTAAATCTGTTAGTTTTATTAATTTAAAAAATAAAAAAAACAATTTAAGGAATTAGACCTAAACTGTAACAAAATATCAAAAAAAAATTCCTGCTACAAAAACAACTTTTTGTTAGACAATTCGACAATTTTTAAAAAAATTGAAGCATGCATAATAAAAAGATATACATTTGTAAAAAAAAAGACAATATTAAATTTTATCGCTGAATACTGTCTTTTATTATATCAAAAACCTATTAAATACCTATCAATAAATAGATTGTATGCCAAACCAAATTAATTAAACATAAAAAAATACTATCATAGTATTATTACAATATTGAAAAAAAAACAAAAAAATAATCTTTAAATAATTAAAATTATGAACAATAAAATGACAAAAACAAGACTCGTGTTAATCATCGCATTATCACATTTGCTAATCAACACATCATTAGCACAAGCCCCTCAAAAAATGAGTTACCAAGCCGTAATTCGTAATAGTAGTAATACACTTATAACACAAACTATGGTTGGTATGAAAATAAGCATATTACAAGGTTCTTCCACTGGTACAGCGGTATATGTAGAAACGCAAACCCCAACCACCAATGCCAATGGTTTAGTTAGTTTAGAAATTGGAAGTGGAATAATTGTTACAGGCACAATTTCTACTATCAACTGGGCAGCAGGTCCTTATTTTATAAAAACCGAAACCGACCCAACAGGAGGCTCAGCTTATACAATAGCTGGTACAAACGAATTAATGAGTGTACCTTATGCTTTGTTTAGTGCTAATGGAACACCTGGCGCAACAGGTGCAACAGGAACTGACGGAACTAATGGAACTAACGGAACTAATGGTTTAGTGGGTGCAACGGGTGTAACAGGAACTAATGGAACTAACGGAACTAACGGAACTAACGGAACTAATGGAACTAACGGTTTAGTGGGTGCAACGGGTGTAACAGGAACTAATGGTTTAGTGGGTGCAACAGGCGCTGGTGGCGCTCTCAATTCCTGGAGCTTAACCGGAAATGCAGGTACTGTTGACAGCACAAACTTTATAGGCACCACCGATAACATTCCTTTTAATATAAGAGTAAATAACGAGAAAGCCGGAAGAATAGATATAGGTAATACCTTCTATGGATTCCATTCAGGTAATTCCAATTCAGGAACCTTTAATACAGGCATCGGTACTACTGCGCTTTATTCCACCACCACAGGATACTCCAACACCGCCAGCGGAGTGAATGCGCTTTATAACAACACTACAGGATACTACAATACCGCCAGCGGAGTGAATGCGCTTTTATCTAACACCTCAGGAGATGCTAATACCGCCAGCGGAGAGAGTGCGCTCCGAGAGAACACCACAGGAGGCCAAAACACCGCCAGCGGATGGAATGCGCTTACTGCTAACATCACAGGAGCCGCCAACACCGCCAACGGAGTGTATGTGCTTAATAACAACACCACGGGACAATTTAACACCGCCAGCGGATATGCTGCGATTTTTTCCAACTACTCAGGAAACGAAAACACGGCAAGCGGAGCGAATGCGCTTTATAATAACCTGACAGGAGCCAACAACATCGCCTGCGGAGTGAATGCGCTTTATTCTAATAAAGCTGGAAGCAACGCCACCGCCATTGGCTACAATGCTATGCAATATTCCGATAACACCACCACCCCATTTATAAATTATAATGTGGCCTTTGGTTTTGAAGCCTTAAGAGGTTCCGGTAATGCCTTCGCCAATACCGGAATAAAAAATACGGCTCTTGGCTATGAATCATTATGGAGCAATACCACGGGAGACTACAACACCGCCAGCGGTGCACATGCGCTTTATTCCAATACCACAGGAGATTTCAACACCGCTAACGGACTGGCTGCGCTTTCTTACAATACCACAGGAAACGCCAACACCGCCAATGGATATTATGCGCTTTATTCCAACACCACAGGTATCAACAACTCCGGCATTGGATCGAGTGCGCTTTATTCCAACACTACAGGAATCAATAACACCGCCAGCGGATTGAATGCCCTTACTTCCAACACCACAGGAACCAACAACACCGCCGACGGAGTGAATGCCCTTTATTCCAACACAACAGCAAACTCCAACACCGCCAGCGGATATTATGCACTTTATTCCGTAACCGGCGTTGGTAATAGCAACACCGCCTTAGGTTCTCTGGCAGGTACTGCCGGCACGGCCATTACCACCGGCTCATTTAATACTTTTATAGGTGCTAACGCAAGTTCAAACACAGCCACCCGCGCCAACAGCATTGCCATAGCAGGCAACAGCAACCTTGCTTTTTCAGGAGATAATAATGTAAGAATAGGAAATAGTTCAATGATCTCCATTGGCGGTCAGGTTGGCTGGTCAACCATTTCGGATGAGCGCGTGAAAGAAAATGTAAATGAGGATGTAAATGGTCTTGCCTTTATTATGAAGTTAAAACCTGTTACTTATAATTATAGCATAGAAAAATCAAACCGCTTGCAAGGCAAAGAGAATAACGAAGACTGGAATGGAAAATATGATATTGAAAAAATGCGCTTCAGCGGCTTCCTTGCACAAGAAGTAGAAAAGGCAGCCAAAGAAGTAGGTTATGATTTCAGCGGGGTGGATAAGCCACAAGATGCAAACGGTATGTGGGCTTTGCGCTATGCAGAGTTTACAGTTCCACTTGTAAAAGCAGTACAAGAGCAACAAGAGCTTATAAAAGCATTGCAAAAGGAAATAGAAATACTGAAATCTAAAAAATAGTAGCCGCTCATATGCGTTTAGTTAAGGGCTTGATAAATTGTGCCAAACGATTGATATCATTGGGTTTTATTTTGGTATCATAACAACAGAAATAAAGTATTGCCTTTTTAATGGTGGTAATCATTTCACCTATTATACTGCACATGGTATTAGCAAGTATCCATTTTGCAGATTAAATAATGCTAAGGCATTTTCTATTTTCATGAAAACGCCAACGCAATGTGGCATAAACTAATAATTGGAACCAGGAAATGTAAAGTAGCGGTAGCTTGATATTTGCATAATTTGAAAATGGTTGACTCTATAGACAGACACTAAATAGTACCAATTATATCTTTGGCACTATACCTTGCTTTTTCAATCAAAAATAAATTTTTTTTCTGATTGAAAATTTATAACTTCGCAATTAATATTTATAAATAAAATGTATCATCCCATGAAAAAAACTTTTACTCTCTTATTTACAAGCTTTTCCTTTTATTGCTTTGCACAACAGCAGGGACCTGTCATAGAAGCAACATATTTGCCTGTTTTGAACACTTCTATTTTAGAAATGTGGGATACTACAGCTGGCCATCTTCATATTCCGCAGGGTGGTGAAAATATATTTTGGGATTATGATAACGATTTTTCCACTGTTTGGGGGCCTTATAAAATATCCACTTTTCATCCCGACTCCGTTGTTGCAGGTGCTTCATTAAAAAGCCGTTTTCCTGATGCTACACATGCTACCTATCTAACAACACCATATAATAACTTTTCTGATAAGCTTTATTCTTGTTTTAAAGTAGATACCAATGGTCTATCTATGGTTGGTGGGCGCAGCGTTAAACCTGCTCCTATTCTTACCAATAATACTGCTTATGTTGTTAATGATACTACTATCACCTTTACCATCCCCGATTTTTTGACCCCCACTCTTGTGTATTATGGGATGGATCCTATGGTTACAACCTCAAAATATGTTACTTATGGCAAAGCCAATGCATTTGGTATGACGATCCCTTTAAAATCGATTACTACACGAACTAAAACAATGATTGCTTATGGCTATGGTAGCTTAAAAGTAAATAATACGCATTACAATAATGTAATACTTGCAAAGGTAACATTAACCGATAATGATAGTGTATTTGGCTCAACTGGCAACTTATTGAATTTTTCAAGCAACAATTATATTGAAT
>CAMBDK010000087.1 GCA_945865315.1 Chitinophaga pinensis
TCTGTTTTTATTAATATATCTGTTTTGTCGAAATTATTTTGAAAGCTTTACTTAATAAAAAAATCATTAACTATTTACTTCTTTTTCTTGAACATTTCAAGCATCCTGTCTGTTACTACAAAACCTCCAACTACATTAAGGGTGCCAAGTACTACAGCTAAAAACCCTAAAATTAAAGCTAAATAATTATCATTACCTACATTTAGCATAACATGAATGGCCCCAACCACTACTACACCATGAATTGCATTTGCACCGCTCATTAAAGGTGTGTGCAATACAGTAGGTACACCACCAATAACTTCAATACCTACGAAAACAGACAAAATAACAAAGTAAAATATTTCTCTATTGTCACCGAAGAATAATAAGATTTGTTCCATTTTAATTGTAATTTATTAATATGTTAGTAAAAAATTGGATATTATAACTATACTTAATTAAGTGTTTCAGAAAAGTGAAATTATAAATTTTTAAACTTTTTCTGTTTTTTTAACGCTAGGATGAACGGCTTCGCCTTTATGAGTTATCAAAGAACCTTTTGTAATTTCTTCATCCATTTCCCATTTGAATGCACCTTTATCAGTTAAATGCAATAATAATGTTTGAATATTTTTCGCATATAAATCACTTGCATTCATAGGTAATAAGGAAGGAATATTACCTTCACCAATGATGGTTACCCCGTGCTTCTGCACATTTTGATTTAATTCACTACCAACAACATTACCTCCCTGTTCCACAGCCATGTCAACTATTACAGATCCAAATCGCATACTTTTAACCATTTCTTCAGTAACAAGCAATGGTGCTTTTTTTCCTGGTATCAAGGCAGTAGTAATAACAATATCGGCTTCTTTAACATGCTTCGCAACAAGTTCTTGTTGTAATTTCAAGAATTCATCTGAAACACCTTTTACATATCCACCCTCCATTTTTACAGAAGCATCGCCCTTTACAACAATAAATTTCCCACCTAATGATTCGACTTGTTCTTTTGTTTCGGGTCTAATATCGCTTACTTCAACCACAGCACCTAAACGTTTAGCTGTAGCAATAGCTTGCAAACCAGCTACACCGGCACCAAATATAACCACTTTTGTAGGTCGAATAGTTCCGGCAGCAGTAGTCATCATCGGAAAAATTTTACCTATGGTGTCAGCAGCCATTATCACTGCTTTGTAACCTGCAAGATTTGCTTGTGATGAAAGGGCATCCATTTTTTGAGCTCTTGAAATTCGGGGCACTGCATCCATGGAAAAAGCTGAAATCCCTGACTTTTCACAAGCATCAACCAAATCAGGATTGGTAGCTGCCCACATAAATGAAATAAGAATACCATCTTTTTTCATTTTTGATATTTCCTCGGTACTTGGAGCATTAATTTTCATTACCACATCAGCTTCGCTATATATTTTTGATTGGTCACTAATTATTTGAGCACCGGCAGCGTTATATGCCTCATCAGAAAAAAAGGATTTTAATCCTGCACCCGATTCTACAATTACTTCAAACCCTTTTTTTACCAAATCTTTTACTACATCGGGAGTAAGTGATACACGATTTTCTTTGAATTTTGTTTCTTTAGGAACTGATAATTTCATATTATGTAATTGCTAATTTTAAACGAATGAAAATTTAGTATTTATCTTTTTTTTAATGAAAAATTTGACTCTGATTTATAAAAATACTCTTATTTTATCTGTCTTGATTTTAAATTATGAGTTCGAAAGTAATAAAAATATATCTATTATTTTCGAATTAGAAAAAAAATCACTCGACTTTCATTTTTAAATGCTGCGCGGTCTTTTTATATAATGTATAAATACCTGCCGAATAATGGGTGGATTTTAGATTAATAAACTTGTAATTTAATTAATGAAATTATACAAAAAAGGATTAAATAAAGTAGCTGCTACTTCTATTAATTATCAATAAAATAAAATACTACAAGGGTTCATAAAAAATATAGAGCATTTCATTAATATTGAAAAATATGGATTAAGATTTAAGGGAATCGTATGGAATAATTCAAAATTAATAGACATAAAATTGATTTTAAATCAGCTTTAAAATTTTGTTTTATTTTTTTAAAAAATAATTAGATACTAATTCATAAAAATCATACCTTTATAGCTAACATATTGAAATATTAAATGAAAATAAATTACAATGGAAGATACAGAACAATTAGCACTTTTTGAAGCAAAAATTGCATCAGGTCAAAAGATTGAGCCTAAAGATTGGATGCCAGAAGCATATCGTAAGCAATTGATAAGAATGATGAGCCAGCATGCCCATTCAGAAATAGTAGGCATGTTACCTGAGGGAAATTGGATTACACGAGCTCCCAACTTGCGCAGGAAAGCAATTTTATTAGCAAAGGTTCAAGACGAAGCGGGACATGGCTTGTATCTTTATAGTGCTGCCGAAACATTAGGTATTGACCGTTCTGAATTATTAGCTCAATTACATTCGGGCAAAGCTAAATATTCTAGTATTTTTAATTATCCAACCCTCACATGGGCCGATATTGGTGCAATTGGTTGGTTAGTAGATGGTGCAGCTATAATGAACCAGACAGCATTGGCTCGCGGTTCATATGGACCATATAGCCGAGCAATGGTTAGGATTTGTAAAGAAGAAAGTTTTCACAATCGACAAGGATATGAAATTATGATGCACTTGGCTCAAGGCACACCAGAGCAAAAAGACATGGCGCAAGATGCATTAAACAGATGGTGGTGGCCTTCCATAATGATGTTGGGACCAAGTGATGATAAGTCGCCCAACACGGAACAATTAATGAAATGGAAAGTGAAAATTGAAAGCAATGATGAAATAAGAGAGCGTTTTATTGATAGAACAGTGCCACAGGCAGAATTTATTGGATTAAAGATACCTGATGAGGCGATGAAATATAACCAGGAAACAGGCCATTATGAGCATGGCCCTATTAATTGGGATGAGTTTTTTGAGGTAATAAAAGGAAATGGCCCTTGCAATGCGCAACGATTAAAAGATCGTATAAATGCAGATAAAAATGGATTTTGGGTTCGCGAAGCGGCAATTGCATATGCGGCAAAACAAGCGAAAGAAAAATTAGCGTCTTAATTTATTTAAAAAATAATTATTTTAAATAATCTTAATGGAATTGATTTTTTTATAAATAAAATTCTAACAATTAGAAAATAATTACAGACTATCCTATGCAAAACATTTGTCAAAATGTATGCAAACTTACCAGACAAGTTGGTAGTTTCATAAAAAATGAACAATTAAATTTTTCATCTGCTAAAGTGGAGATAAAGGGTAAAAACGACTTTGTTTCCTATGTAGATAAGGCTGCCGAGCAAAAAATAATAGACGGTCTTTCTGTTTTAATACCAGAATCAGGATTCATAGCAGAAGAAGGTACTTCTACAAAAAAAGGAATAGAATATAATTGGATAATTGATCCACTCGATGGAACAACTAATTTTATTCATGGCATTCCATGTTATGCTATCAGCATTGCATTAATGCGTAATGATAAATTAATACTTGGAGTAATTTATGAAATAAATCAGGATGAATGTTTTTATGCTTGGGAGGGTAGTAAAGCCTATTTGAATGAAAAGGAAATTCACGTATCTACAACTAAAATATTAGCTGATTCCCTTCTTGCTACAGGTTTTCCATATTATGATTACCAATATATGGAAGAATACATGGAACTTTTTAAACACTTTATGAATCATACTAGAGGTCTTCGCCGCTTAGGTTCGGCTGCTACTGATTTGGCTTATGTTGCCTGTGGCCGATTTGATGGTTTTTATGAGTATAGTCTTAGTCCCTGGGATGTAGCGGCAGGAGCATTTATTGTTCAGCAAGCAGGTGGCAGAATAACTGACTTTAAAGGGAATGAGGATTATGTGTTTGGCAAAGAGATTGTTGCAGGAAACAGCGCTTTTTTTGATGAGTTTTTAGGAGCTGTAAAAACATATATTAATTAAAATAGAAAAAAATACAGGAATTTTAAAATATAATAATAATGCTAAAAAAATATTTCCCTGATATATGGCAATACCTTATTATCATTATTATTATGATTTTTGCAGCAATATTTATTCTGTAATTATTGGCATTAGGTTTTGACGATAAGTTATTTTAATATATCAAGATACCCGAATAAATTTGAAGAATATAATACAGAAATTAATAATGCAATTTAATGTAGCAAATCCATTTCGAAGGGGTACGAAACTATATAGTATTTTAAATTTGAAATGTCCGCATTGCCAAAAAGGTAATTTATTTGTTAATAGGAATCCATATAATTTTAAAAAGTTTGATAAAATGCCAGACAAATGCCCTGTTTGTAAGGAAGATTTTAACCGTGAGGTCGGTTTTTATTGGGGGGCAATGATGGTTAGTCATGCTACTACAACAGCAATTGCAGTTATTGTTCACTTAATTATATTTCAATATTGCGGATGGGAAATTGCTCCGAACATAATTGCAATTATTACAATTATTTTATTACTTTTCCCAATTATTTTCAGAAATTCGAGAGCTATTTGGATTAATATATTTGTTAACTATAATGCCGCATATCAAGAAAAAAATAATTAATATTTTTTAAAAAATGAATAAGACTTTAATATTAAACAGCAAACAAATTCAACAAAAAATCAATCGATTGGCATATGAAATTGTTGAAAACAATTACAATGAGAAAGAAATAATTGTGGCCGGTATAGCCAATAATGGATTTATTCTTGCAAAAAAAATTGTTGCGGTATTAAATAAAATATCTATTATTAAAACTAAATTAATTGAAATAAAAATAGATAAAAAAAATCCACTTTCAACTGAAATAAAATTAACAATAACGGAGAAAGAATTACAAAATATGGTAATTATTTTAGTAGACGATGTGTTAAATTCAGGGAAAACATTGATTTTTGGTGCTAAGCAATTTTTATCAAGTCCAATAAAACGCCTTACTACAGTTATTTTGGTAGATAGGGGTCATAATCTTTACCCAATAAAAGCCGACTATGTAGGGTTGTCGCTTTCTACAACTTTAAAGGAAAATATTACCGTTGAAATGAATAAAAAAGGAAAAGAAGCAGTTTATTTAAGTTAGATAGGCAAATATTGGCATTTACTGTCTCAATATTTTTGAAAAGCGCTAATATAGTCCCAACAAAAATCTCAAGAAAAGATTTTTAATTAAGGCGTTGAGGGACTATTAATTCAAACTCAGGAATGGTAACCAAAAATCGGGCTTTATCAATTTTACGTTCCATTAAATAGCTTCCGCTCATTTTACCAATATCTGTTGCAAGGCAGCAAGCGGATTCATATTCAAAAATTTCACCAGGTTCTAGGGTTGGTCTTTCGCCAACTACTCCATCACCATCAATTTTACTTTGTTCATTGCTTGAATCGAAAATATTCCAGTGTCGAGAAACTAATTGAACAGCATAATGGCTTTTATTTTCAATTGTAACAATATAAACAAACTGAAAATGACGATTACCTGCGTTGGAATGTTCTGTGTGAAACTTGGTTTCTACACTTATTTTTATTCCGTGAGTTACTTGGGTGGCATGTGTGCTCATAATATTTGATTTTTAGTTGTGAGACTTTATAACCATTGCAATATTAATTATTACTTTTCCAAATTAACAAGTATTATTCCAAAATATTTTAACAAAGTATTGTTTAAATGTTTTAACAGCGCATTGTTTAAAACCTTTTTTTAATTTGATAAAACCATTTCTTTTATTTTTTTAATTTTTTACTTTTTGTTTTTTTTCTTCTTTATTTAGTCTTTTTTTTAATGTTATTCTCTGTTTTTTCTTCTTTTCTTGGTTTCTTATTCTATTTAGTAGATGTATAAAGAAATAAATAGGTTGCATATACTAATTATTTTTTTAATAATAATTATTAATACACTGTAAATCAATTGTTTGAAATAAAATAATTTGAAGTTATTTATCACATAATTGAAATTATTTTGGTTAAAAACTGTTTTTTAATAAAAATATTTTTAAATATGAAAACGTAAATTCATATCAAAGTGAATTTAATTTATTTTTTAATTAATGATTATCTATGGTTTATGATACTTTTTTTGATAAAATAAGAGATGGTTTGAATTCCTCAATTTTAAATTCTAATATAATTTTTCTGAGTAGTATCATTTGAGGCTAGGGTAGGGAAGGGCTAATGAAGTTTATATAAATTGTTTATTAATATATAATAAATAATTTTAGTTTCACCTTATGGAATTAATTCGTTTCAAACCCATCAATTGGTCATAAAAGGTACCTTGCTGCCTATGGTAAACATAGATAGTATAATCATTTTCTGTTTCGAAGTGCATTCCTTCAATCAATGTATTGTCGGCAGACGTAGCGCCATCTTTTAAAAATGCGTATTCATAATTATAATACCCCTGCTTTAGGAACAAGGTACATTCATAGCCCAAGCGCTTATAATTGTAATGCATTAAATTCAATTGATTACATTTCCAAGAATTAAATGCACCATTGACATACAAATTACCATCTATTAATAAATCGTCGTAGGGTAGAAAAAAATTTACAAAACAATAATCAGCCTCCACTTCGCTATTAACGCCTTCCTGTACCTTAATTAAAAATTTCCCATTGATATCGGAATAGGTTAAATACCTTTTAAAACTGCGCTTTTCATCCGTTAATAAGGAGATATGAGTTCCTAAGGAATCAGTTTTAATATTAGAAATACGTTCCGATTGGTAACGAAGGCTTTTAATATCAAAATATCTGAATTCATTGCCAGCAGTAAATACATTGTCTTCATCAAAATCATAAACAAGTTCCGCATCTTTTACAAATAAAGGCTTTAAGTTAGTTTTGATATTATCCCAACGGTTATTTTGCGAAATAATAATATTTAAATCGGCATATGGGTTCATGATTGGGTATCCTGCATGATTTATTGTAAAATCTATTTCCTGTTTAAAATTTCGGTCGGCCATGATGCTAGCAGGAGAAATTTTAGATTCAATGGTTATTTTATTTTGGTAAACCATAAAACGCCTGGTAATAACTATTTTTTCAAGATCGCCATCTAAAAATACTTTTAAGATATAATTTCCAGACTTAGTAATTCTCATCGAATTATTTGGAAATACGGCATTGTAATGCGTAAACTTTTGGAGGGTATTAAAAGAATATCGGTATTCATTAATTGCACAATCTTGAAACCCATCAATGTAATCGGCAGTATTTAAGCCTGAAGGTTCCCAATTGAAATTACAATGAATAAAAGTAAAAGAATAGTTCTTCAAATCAGCATCTAAATCGTCAAAACTTAATTTCAATTTTTCATCAGAACCCAGGTTAATAATTGGTTGTGACAATTCAAAACTTTCGTCATGCAATTGAACAGTTTTAATAGCAGGGTTATAAACATAATCCTCATAACGCATGGTATTATTTGAAAAATAATCATCAATTGAAGTTTCATCAACCAAAGTATCATTGAGTTTATTCCAAAAGCCTAAACCATTTTTTTTTTGAGAAAAACAAATATTATTCAATAATATAAATGCTGGTAAAAGTAGCCTTACCAAAAAAGTATTCAGAGTTGTATTAAATTGAGCCGAGATAATTAAGAAATGAATATTTTCATCATTCCGTTTTTTATTAATCATATTTTAATAATCTAAATAATTTTGATATAAAGTTTGTAGATAGGCTTTGGCTTGAGTCAAAATAGTATCGTTCAATATATCTTGTTTTTTGCCTTGTATCTTTTCTACTTTTTTTGTAGAAAGAGCGTATACAATATTTTGTTCAGGGGAAATCCATCCTAAAACGTTTTCATTTGAATAGTAGGCGAATTCATTAACGTTTTCATTCATAATATTTTTACTCCAAACAAAATTATCATGGGGTAATTTTAATGCAGCCAGGATTATTGCTGGTAAATCATTTTGGCTAGTAATTTTGTCAAACATTTTACCTCTTAAGTCATTATTTAATGCTCCTCCAGTAATCATGGCCGTAATTCTGCGTCCTTCAGGTAAATCCATGTTTCTGTTTTTTGGCAGGCGATGACCGTGATCAGCAATCAAAACAAATAAGGTGTTTTTGTACCATGCTTGTTTTTTGGCTTCAACAAAATAATTGTGCAAACAAAAATCAGTGTAATATGCAGCCTTTTTAAACCGTTCTTGCTCTTCCCCCCCAATAAATGGAGTTTGCATGGTTACTTCAAATGGTTCGTGTGTACTCAATGTTAAAACAATAGAAAAGAATGGTTGTATTTCATTCTTAAGTTCTTCGATGTGTTTTTTAAAAACGAATTCGTCGTGTGCCCCCCATTTACTATTTAACTGAGGGCCTTTAAAATTAGCCTTATCAATAATTTTATTAAAATGAGTATTTAAAAGATAAGACTTCATATTTGCAAATTCAATTTCTCCCCCATAAAAAAAAGATGATTGATAGCCTTGTTTCCCCAATTCTATATTGAGAGAAGGTAAGCGTTCTGCCTTGCTAGGATTAGTAATTATTGAATTGTTGGGTTGTGCAGGGAAGCCGCTTAATAAGGATACCAAACCTTGTTCGGTTCTAAATCCGCTACTATACATTTGCGAAAACAACAAGCCATCTTTACTTAATTCATGAAAATAAGGAGTAACATTATTTTCATCACCTAATTCTTTAATGATATCGGCAGTCCAGCTTTCCAAAATTACAAATACGATATTTGGTTTTATATTTTTTGTGATGATTTGTGTTTTACCTGCTATGTTTTCATGTAATTTTTCTGTAATATTTTTTGCCACTTTAGGGTCCATAAAAACAAAAGGGTTTTTATCGTCATTTGCTTCAATAAAGCTATGTCCTAAAGACCAAATTGTATTAGTAGCGATGTGATTATTTATTTGTAAAGTAGAATAATATGCACTGCTTTCATTAATAGGAGCGAGCTGAAATCCGCCTCTGTAACCAATTATTAGAAGTGCTGATATTATTAAAATATGAATTATTTTATATATTTTATTTTCAATAGGGTATGAGAAATTAGTAATGAATTTACGATATAATCGGCATAGAATATATATATAAACCATACAAACAGATAAAAGAAGTAAAACGGACCAAATAGAAATAAAGGAAAGGACTTCTTTAGGATATAATAAGTAATTAAAAGCTCTGGCACTAAGGGGAGTGCCCCATTCGCCATAAATTTTTAAATTAGCTACACATAAAACAGCAACAAGTGCTATGCAAGTAAAATTAAAAATAAGATTAATTTGATGGATGATTCTATTTTTATAAAACTGCTGGAATGCCCATAGTATAAATGGAATAGTAATTGCGATGCAAGCGGTAGAAATATCAAGAGGCAGGGCATAAAAAAAGCTTAAGCCCGTTTCGGAATGCTGACCATCAGGAATTTTTATATGATGATAAATAATGAACGTTACTCTAAAAAAGGCAAAGAGTAGCAGCCAAAAGATTAACATTCTTAGTAAAAAATGTACTTTAATAAATTTCAAATTTTCTTTCATTTAAGGTAAAGCTTTCCCGCTCCTCTTTTAATTTCTTGAACTGTAATAGGATTTCCAAAACAATATATATCACCAATTTGATCAATACTACATATTAATAAATCACTGGCCCTAACGGTGCAGATGCCAGTAGTGAAAGAATGAACCCAAGTATAATTTGTTGTTAACGCTTCACATTTTAAAAATGCTGTACCACCAATATCACAAGCATGTTCCCCAGTGTTACCCGACAAGATTATATCACCTGAACCATGCATGTGTGAAACAATTTTTAAATTATTAACAATTAATTCTATGTCACCTGAATTTTTTGTTTGTAAATCAAAAACATCAGAGGTAATAGTATTTAAACTTTTTATCTTCCCAGTACCATCGGATGTAAGATATTTTATGACAGGCATTTTAATAAATATATTTAATGGTTTTTTATAACTGCGAGACCAATTACATCGATTTTTATTTTTTATATATAATGTTCCGTCTATCACATTAGTTAAAATTAATGGAACTATATTTTCACCGGCTTCCACTTTCAGTTCGAAAATAGTATCCTGTGTAATAAAAACATTAATATTATCTTCCAGATATACCTTATCAAAATTATTTAAAGCGCGATTTTCAATTATAATTTTTCCCGTTCCCTTAATGCAGTCGCAGCTATTCTCTTTTTCACATGCATACAAAAGGGTAATAATAAAAAAGGAGAATAAAATTTTCACGTTCATTAATTTTCTCGCAATTTTTTTTGTGATAATAAAGTAAATAAAATTAAAAAATAATAACAAGTTCCCCCAATTATAAAAGGCTGATGGCGACTTAATTTGGAAAAATGTTTTTTTACTTTTCATATTAAAAAACAGATTCAGAAAATAAGAATCTGGAAATTATAATTATATTAAAATTGATATCCCAGTCCCCATTCAAAATAATCAGCTTTTGCCCAATGCGTAAGAAGCGTAGCATTAATAACAAGATGTTGATTAAGTAAATATCTTAAACCAATGCGATGAAAAAACATTCCATTATAAGATTGTTTTTTGTATACATATACACCAAAGTCTATGGGCATAGAAAGTCTGGTCAAATTATAAGAGTAACAAATTTTTGCACCAACTTGAATAATATCAGCGGTGGATTTGTTTAAAATGGAAGTGTTTAACCACATCTTTTTAGTAGCATTATTATATGCCATCTCGATACCAGCCCCAAAATTAATTTTATTATTAATAATTCTATAAGAATTAGCTTGAACCCCAACAGCCAAATATTTATTACCACCAGGAGTTTCTAGCTCTTTCAGACCCAAAACAGCAATAAAAGAGGATTGCCATTTTTTATAAGAAGGAGCAAAAGTATGCGGCTCTATGTTTAATTCTTTATTGCCAAATGCATAGGTCAGCCCTAAATTTACCGTAGCCATATTCAAACCTAAATTAGGGGTGCGAATAGCTCCATTGGATGCATGCGTTAATCCCATACCAGTCTCCATTCTTAATGCCTTAGTTAATAATATATTTGCATTAAAGCGTAAAATTACAGCACCATTTAATCGGGAACCAATTACATTATTTTGATGATTATCTATTCTATCAAATGACTTGGTTAAAAAGGCAAGTCCAACCCCTACACGAAAGTTCAAATTTAGTTTTCCCTGTAATTTATTTAAGCGGAAATTAACGTATGGATACAATGCCTCCAAATT
The DNA here is from genome assembly GCA_945865315.1 of Chitinophaga pinensis. Taxonomy (GTDB): domain Bacteria; phylum Bacteroidota; class Bacteroidia; order 2-12-FULL-35-15; family 2-12-FULL-35-15; genus 2-12-FULL-35-15. The sequence goes on from CAMBDK010000087.1 coordinate 11,265, forward strand.
TCCAAGTTGAGTTGGATTGGAAAGGTATAAATGTATGAAACTTAATCCTATTTCAGGATATTTATGAATTTGATGCCAAGGTTTGCTACCATTGGTTGGTATAATAAAGCTTAGCTCAGGGCCATAAATATGGCCTTTAATAAGATTACCAATATTATTTCGGTGAGTAATGATAAAACCAAAATTTCCACTTTCAGAAATTAAAAAATTAGGGCTGGATGAATTTTGACCATCCGACACAAAGGGGGAGAAAAAAAATACAATAATAAAAAATAGGCAACAATACTTTCTTTTGCTGTACATATAAAAAATAATAAAATGCTGAAAATTATTTTGAAAAATAAGCATATTATGAATGCCGTAACATTTTAAATTGAATCTGCTAATTATTAAATTAAAATATAGTTTTACTTTAACAAATTTACGAAAAAGAAAATATAATATGTAAATTCGAAATGTATTATCAAAGTGAAGCTAAAAAATTAACAATAGGAGCTAAATAAATTTCATATTTTTAATTTATAAAATAAATTAGTTAATAGGTTTTTAGATTAGTTGAAAGTTATAGCTGCGCTTGTTTAAACTTTTTTGATTATAAAATTTAAATAAAAAATTGTCATATTTAAGGGAGCAGATAAATTAAAAATAGAATAATATATTTTTTTAAAAAAGTAGAGTTATGCAGGAAAAATTAAAAGCATTTGAACGACTTTTGTTAATAATGGACGAGCTACGTGAAAAATGCCCTTGGGATAAAAAACAGACAATCGAAAGTATTCGACATTTGACTATTGAGGAAACTTATGAACTATCTGATGCCATTATGGAAAAGGATATGTTAAACATCAAAAAAGAATTGGGCGATGTGCTTTTACATGTTGTGTTTTATGCCAAAATTGCATCAGAAAAAAAAGTGGATTTAGATTTAACGGTTGCAGGTTTTGATATTGCAGATATAATTAACACACTTTGTGAGAAATTAATTTTTCGTCACCCCCATATTTATGCAGATGTTAAAGTGGAAAATGAACAACAGGTAATAGAAAATTGGGAGAAGTTAAAACTCAAAGAAGGTAATAAATCTGTTTTGGGAGGAGTTCCAAGCTCTTTGCCAGCATTAATAAAAGCTTCGCGGATACAAGAAAAAGCTCGTGCAGTTGGTTTTGATTGGGATAATTCTGAACAAGTATGGGGGAAGGTGCAAGAAGAAATAAATGAATTTAAACATGAAATAGAAACAGGAGCATCCAAGGAAAAAATAGAAGATGAATTTGGAGACTTACTATTCTCCTTAATAAATTACGCGCGTTTTATGGATATAAATCCCGAAGATGCCTTAGAAAAAACAAATAAAAAATTTATAAAACGCTTTCAGTATTTAGAAGGTGCAGCCGCTAATTCTGGAAAACAGTTAAGTGAAATGACGCTTTCAGAAATGGATGTTTTTTGGAATCAGGCGAAAAAATTATAGTTTCTATTAAAAATTAATAAAAAGCAATACCGGCTTATATTGTTTCAATAATAATGATTTAAATTTTCTTGATTTAAAAATATTAAATGAAAAAATTTTAAAATAATTGGCAGGATGAGCTTATAGCGCAAGGTCATCCTGCCAATAAATATAATATTTAATTTACACTCGCATAAAAGAGCGTATTTAATTTATGCTCCTTCTGTTTCGTAAATATTAATTTTTTCAATTACATCGCCTTGGTCAATTAAATCGATAAAAGGAATACCTTCAATTACTTTTCCAAAACAGGTGTGATGTCTATCTAAATGTGCCGTACTATTTCTGCTTATAACAATAAAAAACTGAGAGCCACCGGTATTTTTACCAGCGTGTGCCATTGACAGTACTCCTTTGTCATGAAATTGATTGTCACCATCTAATTCACATTTGATATTATATCCTGGTCCACCACTTCCATTACCTTTAGGGCATCCTCCTTGTAATACAAAACCAGGAATTACACGATGAAATGTTAATCCATTATAGAAACCTTTATTAGCGAGGTCACAAAAATTTTTTACTGTTCCAGGAGCATCTTTTTCATAAAATTCTACTTTCATTGTTCCTTTTTTTGTTACTATTTC
>CAMBDK010000088.1 GCA_945865315.1 Chitinophaga pinensis
AAAACTTCGCAAGCCTCGAACTTGAACATTATGAATCAGACTCTCGACTATATGGACAGACACTAATTAAATGCCTAATCTCAATAATTCATATCAATTTGATGCCATGATAATTAGGATTTTAAACTTTTCATTAAAAGGAGATAAAAATTAGGGGAAGAGAATTAAACAAGTAACAAAATTTGTAATTTTGCAAAATGATTCTAACAGATACCCATACCCATCTTTATTCGAAAGAATTCAATGCCGACAGAACATTTTTAATTGAAAAAGCTATAAGTACTGGCATTAGTCGGTTTTTTTTGCCAAACGTAGATAAAAATTCAATTCAGGACATGCTGGAAGTGGAGCAACAATTTCCAAAAAATTGTTTTGCAATGATGGGTTTACATCCTTGTTCGGTGAATGCAACGTTTGAGGAGGAATTAATGATTGTAAAAAAGTGGTTAACAAAAAGAAAATTTACAGCAATTGGGGAAATTGGAATTGATTTATATTGGGACAAAACCTATTTTAAACAGCAGCAAGATGCATTTAGAACGCAGATAAAATTAGCCTTAGAATATGACCTGCCATTTGTTATCCATTCCCGCAATTCGTTTGACGAAGTAATGGAAATTTTAAATGAATTTAAAAACGAAGCTCTTAAAGGCATTTTTCATTGTTTTGGTGGTACTGTAGAACAAGCAAAAAAAGTAATATCATTAGGTAATTTTAAATTAGGTATTGGGGGGGTGGTAACTTTTAAAAATTCAGGTATAGATAAAGTAGTGGAAGCTATTGATTTAAAACATTTGGTATTGGAAACAGATGCTCCATATTTATCACCACAGCCAAATAGAGGAAAACGCAATGAGCCAGAATATTTATTATTGATAGCAAAAAAAATTGCGGAAATAAAAAATATAAGTATTGAAGAATTAGCTGCGCTTACTACACAAAATTCAAGGGAAGTTTTCGGATTTTAATTAAATAATTCCTTGCAAAATAAATTTCTAATAAATATTATTTTACTAGCTCTACAATACGTTTTATTGCTTCCTGATTTTCGGGCAGGAGAATAGAGGCGAAAATTTTCTTTTTCTCCTTATTAGTAAGGTGCCAGCTTAAAGAAATGTGATCATATTTTTCATTTCGTAATTGCAAATCAATAAATTCAATTTTAGATTTACACCAATAATCTGCCATTTGAATTAATGAATTCTGATTGTAATCCTGCACATCAAATAAATTACCATATAAACTACCCATTGGCTTGCTAAGGGATTGAAATAATGTTTGAGCTGGGTTATCTTCTATAGGACTATTTTTATGCTTATCACGTATTTGAATTATCACGATGCCACTTGTATTATTAACTATCCAATCGTTAAAAGTTTTAATGAATCGCAAGGTAGTTTCTAAGCCAAAATTATCGCGCAAGCCAGCATCCATTATTTCGATGCGAGGTTCACTTGGTAAGGAAACAATTGGTGATATATAGGGAAATGTTGCACTCATGCGCAAAACAGTGCTGAATAATATCTCGGACCCAGCCTGTTTTTCAAAAAAGCGTGAATATTCAATGGCATCAAAAAGTTTATTATAAGTAGTTTTATAGGTTCTGGTATTTTGTGTTAAATAGGATATAGGTTGTGGTGATATGAGTAGTTTTCTTCCGTCATTTACAATTGAAGGAGAAAATATCATCATAGGGATCAAGGCATTCTCTTCCGATGATTTGTAATCAACTAATCGTTTGTTAAATGCTCCTTTCGTATTTTCTCTCAATTTATTTTCAAATGCATAAGCTCTATCTTTAGAATATGTTTCATCATTAAGGACAAAACTTTGCATAGGAAACAGCCATTCACTTGTTGCAATTTTAAAAGCAATAGGATTTAAAATATCTTTGCAAATATTGGAACAATATTCAGATTGGTAATAACTTTGAATTTCATTTTTTTGTTTAAGCAAGTATAATTCACGTATGTATGCAGCGCCTATCATCCCTCCTGACGAACCTGTTATTAATTGCGTTTGATTTAATAGTTTACCATTCAATAAACTATCAACATATTGAAGGGTATAAAAGGTCCACAAAGAAGAACGGATCCCTCCCCCACTTGTATTAATAAATACAATTTTCGGTTTTTTTAATGGATCCTCAATAGAAATATTATTGTCTTTCCATTTATTAAGTATACTTAGTGTTTTCGCAATATCTTGTTCGAAATATCCAAATTCCAAGTCATTTTTTTTAAAATTACTATAACTATAATCTGCTTTTACTCCTTTATAATTTAAACCATAAGCATGATCCACGGATAAAAAATCTATTTTATGAATAAAACTAAAAACATATAAAAATAAAATAAAAGCAAAAATAGTCCAGCCCCCCCACCATCTGTAAAACGAGCTAAATACCATACAAATTATAGTAAACAACAAAAAGAGACTGGCACCTGCAGGAATTTCAAAAATTCTTATATCACCAAAAAAGCCCAATAACAATAAACTTATTAATGAAATAAACTGAAAAATAAAAGCGACATGATGATTACGTTTTATAACATCTTTTAAAATTTCTTTTTTGTAATGTTGCACCGAACGGACAAGACGTACTTTTATAGGACTACTAAAATAGGACTCAACGTACCAATCTCTAGACTCTTTTACTAAACTAGGATTGCGTTCTCCAGTAATTATTTTACTTCCTACTTTTATTATCTTTTCTGCTTTATCAGTAATCCCATATAGTTTAAAAATATCTCTGTTGCCTATTAAAAAATAATAGAAGGAGATAAGAAGAAAAATAGAAATACCACTAATAAATGCAATTACCATTAGCAGAATTTTGGATGTCGACATAATTTCTTCATCCTTAAGAAAATAAAATATTTGAATACAATAGGTTACAATAAATATTATGGGAATAAGAAAATTATTTAAGCAATATTTCATAAAAGGAAAACGGAGAGAGGCTAGAAATGGGAAACGATAGGCATTTTTAATAAAACTTGCAATATTATATGCCATTATGAAACCACCACAAGAAAAGCCGACAATAAAATAGGAAATAAAACTTATTTTATTAAAATATTCAGGACCTATGAAAAGAAAGGCTATACCGTAGTTTGGTGCAATATTATTTGTTATTATTCCAAATAACAAGGACCAAAAAATTAGTAATAACAAATTCTTTTTAAAATCAAGCATTACAAGCCGTATAATAAACGAATAAAAAAAACTCCTAAATAAAGGTTTTTTTTTAAGTGATGTTATTATTGAATTTAAAAAATTCATGATTACAAATTATAAAATTATTTTATCGTTAACAATTTTTAAAATTTCAGTTTCTAGCTGTTGGGTTTTAACCACTAATACGTTAGCTTTTGAAATAAGTTGCTCCGAAAACGATTTTTCTGTTAAACTAGCTGCATTTATTTTCACATTCAGGAATGCACCCATCACAGCAGAACGCGCGCACAAAGCTCCTACACCAGCATCTGTGATTGAATTTGGGTTGCCTTTTTCTGCCATTATTTTAATAATTTCCATTGAATCGTAACATAATTGCATCACTTTAAATGGAACTTCGGTAGCATATAGGGTGGCAGACTGAATAGCATTTTTTCGAAATAATATTTCTTCCTCTAAAGATTTTGGCAAACTGAATGCAGCCATTATTTTATTGAAAGCATTGGTATCTTCATCAACTAATTTTAATAATTCATTTTTAAAATATTGACCCTTTTCAGCTAAATCAGAAAATTCCTTCCATCGCTCATCCCATCCTGGTTTATGAGAAGACAGGTTGGCAACCATAGTGCCCAAAGAAATACCTAAAGCTCCAACATAAGCAGCAATAGAACCTCCGCCAGGCGCGGGGCTTTCACTAGCAGTTTCATCAGCAAATTCGGAAAGATTCATTTTTATCAACCTACATTTTGAATCATCCTTTAATAAATATTCAATTATCCGTTCATTGGGATTAAAAGGTGCTAATTCATCTAATCCTAATGATTTTACTGCAATTTTAATAAGCTCTTTTTCCGAAACGCCTGTAGAACGATTTTGTTTTTCAAGAAAATACTTCCCAGCATCTATTATAGCTTTTAAGGGCATTAAGCCAACTAACTCCGATCCGGTAACGCGTATCCCTCGTTCGGCGGCTCTATTGCATACTTCATCAAATGCAATGTGAACGGGAGTAATATTTATGTTTGTTAAGTTCATTGAAATTTGAGCTATGCCATACTCCTCGATGAACCAACCTATTGCTTTTACTGATTTCAATGAGCCCGGAATATTAACAGGAATTCCTTCTTTATCAGTAACAATTTTACCTGTAAGGGTATTTCCTTCGCGTTTTACTCTGCCCGCTTCGCGAACATCAAATGCAATAGAATTTGCTCTGCGGGTGGAAGTAGTGTTTAAATTAATATTATACGCAACCAAAAAATCTCGCGCCCCAATAACTGTAGAACCTGATTTTATTGAATGTTCTGTTGGACCATAATCGGGTTTCCAATCAGGCAAATTTATTTTTTTGAAAAAATTTTCATATTCTCCAGCACGAATTACAGATAAATTTTTACGATTTACATTGGTCTGTGCATTTTCATATAAATACACTGCTATATTTAACTCTTTCCCTACCTTCTCAGCTAATATTTTAGCATACTTAGCGGTTTCTTCCATAGAAATACCAGCAATAGGTATTAATGGACAAACATCCGTTGCTCCCATGCGGGGGTGCTCTCCCTTATGTTTACTCATATCAATTAATTCGGCAGCTTTTTTTATTGCCAGGAAGGCAGCATTTATAACTGCTTCAGGAGGACCAACAAAGGTAACAACTGTTCTATTTGTTGCTTTTCCTGGATCTACATTTAACAATTTTACTCCTTCTACTTTTTCTATTTCATTGGTAATTTGTTTAATAATGTTCAGATCATTTCCTTCACTGAAATTGGGAACACATTCAATTAACTGATAGCTCATAAATTAATGATTAATAGATGATTAAAAATTTATAAATAATATAAAAATTAAATATTTTTAAAAAAATTGTTTATTAAAGGCAAAAAAAATTATATGGGTATTGTTCTTAGTCCCTAGAAATAATTTGCCCATTAATAATAACTGACTCAATCAAATTACTACCAAATGAATAGGGTATAAAGGAATAATTTGGTATTTCTTTGGTAATAAATACGTTTGCCTGTTTCCCAATTGCAATGCTGCCATGTGTTTTACTAAGCCCCATAGCATACGCCGAATTAATAGTAGCAGCATTAATAGCCTCTTCGGGAGTCATTTTATATTGAATACAACAAAGTGAAATCATTAAGTTGATATTTCCACTAGGGCAACTACCTGGATTAAAATCACTAGCAACAGCGATGGGCAAACCAGCATCAATAATTTTACGAGCTGGAGGAAATGGCAATCCTAAAAAGAAAGCGGCACCAGGCAAAATAGTAGGCATGGTAATCGAATTATGTAATAATTCAATTTCTTTATCCCCAATAAATTCGATATGATCAACACTAATAGCACCTACTTCAATACCTGCAAGAGTTCCTCCGGTATTACTTAATTGTTCTGCATGCACTTTTGGAGTCATGCCATATTTTTTACCGGCGCTAAGTATTTCAATGGTTTCTTCTTTAGTAAAATAATTTTGCTCACAGAAAACATCACAAAAATCAGCTAATTGCTCCTCAACAATTACAGGCATTATCTCATCAATTAATAACTTAATATAGTCCTTCTTTCTACCTTTATATTCAATTGGAACAGCATGTGCGCCAAGGAATGTAGCCTTTATGGTTATTGGAGAAAGTGTTTTTAATTTTTTTATTACCCGCAACATTTTTAATTCAGAATCAAAGCTTAAGCCATAACCACTTTTAATTTCAACAGCACCAGTACCTTGTAACATAATTTCGTTTAAGCGAAGTAAAGCACTATTAATTAAAGTTTCTTCAGAGGTGTCTTTTAACTTTTTCGCTGAATTTAAAATTCCACCACCTTTTAAAAATATTTCATCATAGGTTAATCCATTGATACGATCAACAAATTCGCCCTCTCTGCTACCTGCATAAACTATATGCGTATGACTATCGCACCAGCAAGGCATAACCAATTTATCTGTTGCATCCAATATTGTGAGATCTGTCCAGTCATAAATACCTTCCCAATCTTCCATTTTACCGAAGCCCACAATTTTATCGTTTTCAATAGCCAGCCAAGCGTCATTAATTACAGGCAATTTATTCATATTGCTTCCAATCACTTTTAATGAAGGATTTTCTTCAACCTGTACTAATTGTTTTATATTTTTTATTAAAATTTTCATCTAGATCAATATTGCCTAAAAGTAGAAGTTATTGGGATAATTTATTCATAATTTGATCTTTTATTTTTTATTATACCTAAATCTAATACTAATTGTATTATTTTATAAACTTTTAAATTAAATAAAAACTCGCATGAATACTAATTAAATACTAATTTTTATTATTCCTATATTTGCTTTCCAATGAAAACACTGTACAAATTTATTTTAAAATCATATGCCGGACCTTTTGTAATGACATTTTTCATTGCAATGTTTGTTTTTTTTATGATGTTTATTTTTAAATATATTGACGACTTTGTTGGCAAAGGGTTAAGCTTCAGTATCTTATCTGAATTGTTTTTTTATTTTTCACTTACTACCATCCCAATGGCACTTCCGCTTGCCATTTTACTTTCCTCCCTAATGACATTTGGAAATTTGGGGGAACATTATGAACTTACAGCAATGAAAAGTGCAGGATTTTCATTGCAAAAAATTATGACGCCACTTATTTATACTTCAATAATTATAGCTATTGGTGCATTTTATTTCTCCAATAATATACTGCCCTTTACAAATTTAAAAGCTGGCTCCTTATTATACGATGTAAGAGAATCAAAACCTGCTTTATTATTTAAAGAAGGTGTTTTTAATAATAGCTTGGATGGATTTAGCATTCGTATTGGCAAAAAGGAGTATGACGGGAAAACACTACGTGAAATTTTAATTTATGACCATAGAGACATGCAAGGTAATAATATTGTATTGGCTGCTAAAAGTGGTAAAATGGAAGAGACGGCAGACAAAATGTACTTGGTACTTACCCTAAAAGATGGGGTAAGTTATAAAGAGTTACCCAACAATAATTCCAAAGATATTAACAGACGACCTATGATTCGAGATAAATTTCAGGAGCGTATCATAAATTTTGATTTATCTGAATTTAAAATGTCTCGTACCAATGAAGATTTATTTAAAAACAATTACCAAATGCTTAACATATTACAATTGCGGCAAACCATTGATTCATTGAATAAAAAATTAGAAAAACGAAAAATAAATTTCACAAAACAGCTGAAACAGAGTTATTATGCCAAATCATTTAACCTACTTGCCACAAGCGATACAACAAATAAAAATGAAAATGATACAATTTCTTTTTCACAGTATTCCAAAGGTCAACAATTAAGTATTATTGAAATTGCAACCAATACTGTTCGCAGCGCTAAGGCATACTCCGAGTCAATATGGGATGAGCAGGAAACAGAAGAATATTCTAAGTTAAAATATCAGGTGGAGTGGCATCGTAAATTCACCCTTTCGATAGCATGTATTGTATTATTTTTTATTGGGGCACCATTAGGAGCTATTATTCGGAAAGGTGGCTTAGGAATGCCGGTTGTAATTTCTGTAGTATTTTTCATCATTTTTCATATTCTTTCTATCACTGGCGAAAAACTTGCCAAAGAAGGTGAAATACCAGTTTATCAGGGTATGTGGTTGGCCACGGCAATATTATTACCCATAGGTGTTTTTTTAACATACAAAGCTACTACTGATAGTAGTTTATTTGATTCAAATGCTTATATCGAAAAGCTTAAGAAAATTTTCAGTTTTATGCAAAGACCTTCCTCCAATTCTTAAAAAAATGAAAAGACCAGTGAATCCAATCATTTATAATTCTTATTATTACTCCTGGCAATGCTTAGAAAAACTTTCAAAATAATTTCGACAAAACAGATAAATTAATAAAAATAGATGATTTCATTTTTTTGCAAAAAATATGCTTATGAAAACGCGCGTGAGGAATGAACAAACGCGATGAAGGGTTGCAGGTGGGGAGAAATCGTTTGTTCTTGATTTTTTGTTTCTTTTGTATCAAGACAAAAGAAAAAAATACAGTTTATGAACCATTTAATTTGCGGAACTTATTTTTAAAATTTCACTTAATATGCTTAAGGATAAAGAAAATATCGTAACAATGAAAATCCTACAACTATGCAGCAAAGTGCCTTTTCCTCCTCAAGATGGCGGTTGTATTGCTATGAATAATATTACCCAAGGTTTAATTAATGAAGGTCATAGTGTTAAAGTAATAGCTATGAATACTAAAAAACATCATATTGAAATTAAAAATATCCCCACCAATTATCGTTCTACAACAAATATTGAAACAGTAAATATTAATACAGAAATAAAAATTATTGCTGCATTTTTAAATTTATTTACAAATAAATCATATAACATTGAACGTTTTAGATCTAAAAATTTCGAACAAAAGTTGATAGACGTATTGCGTAGTGAGAACTTTGATATTATTCAAATAGAAGGGCTTTATGTGAGTATGTATACTAAAATTATTCGTAAATATTCCACAGCTAAAATTATTTTCAGAGCTCATAATGTGGAATATTTACTTTGGGAACAATTAATGCAAATTGAGAAAAATTATTTTAAAAAAGTTTATTTAAAATTACTTTCAAAACGTTTAAAAAAATATGAATTAAGTTGTTTGCAAAATTTTGATGCCATTGCAACAATCACTAAGAAAGATGAATTACAGTTTAAAAAAGATGGTTTTATTAATAAAATTGAAACATTTCCGTTTGGAATAGACCTTAATTTTTCTTTTCCAAACCTTCCTATAGAACAAGAATATCCATCCTTATTTCATTTAGGCGCAATGGATTGGAAGCCTAATACAGAGGGGGTAAGCTGGTTTTTAAACCATGTATGGATATTATTACAAAAGAAACACCCTTCGTTGAAGTTATATCTTGCTGGTAGAAATATGAGCGATGAAATGAAAAAAATAACAACAGCCAATGTAATTGTTGTAGGGGAAATTGAAAATTCACAATTATTTATGCAATCGAAAGGCATAATGATTGTCCCTTTGCTTTCTGGCGGAGGGATGCGCGTAAAAATAATTGAAGGGATGGCCCTTGGTAAAACTATTATTACTACTAGTATTGGTGCCGAGGGTATTGATTGTGAAAGTAATAAAAACTGCATTATTGCTAATGAACCCATTGAATTTGCTGAAGCTATAAGTAAATGTATTTCTGATAAAATATTTTATTCAGAAATAGGGATAAACGCAAAAAAACTTGCGATACTTCATTACAATAATGCTGATATTTGTAAAAGGTTGATTGGATTTTATAAAAAGTTATTAAACCAAAATACTTAATATCTTTATTGAAATTTAATTTAAATAATAGTTTTAAATTAATTAGCTAATGGGTTTATATATAATTATTGTAATGCAATTAATATTTAAACTTTAAGAATTATTTCAATGTTATTTTTTTTTATTCAGTAATAGTTTTATGAAACTCTTGGTTATATTATCGCGTGTTCCCTACCCTTTAGATAAAGGAGATAAGTTACGTGCATTTAATCAAATTAAAGAACTGTCAAAAAACAATCAAATTATTCTTTTTGCATTAAATGATAAGGAATTAGATGAGTTTGCTTTAGTAGAATTAAAAAAATACTGCGTCGCAATTTCGATAATAAAACTATCTAAATTAACAATATTTTTCAATCTTGTTCGAGCAGTATTCAATGGAAAACCTTTACAGGTAGGCTACTTTTATTTTAACAAAGCTCAAAAGAAGGTAAATTCATTAATTGAAAAATACAAACCCGACCATATTTATTGTCAGTTAATTAGAACTGCTGAGTATGCCAAGCCCTATCCTGGTATTTCTAAAACACTTGATTACATGGATGTGTTTTCAAAAGGTATGGAAAGAAGAAAGTTTACTGACCCTTTCTACATGCTCCCTATCATAGCAATGGAGCACCGAAGACTACTGAAATACGAACACAATATTTTTAAATATTTCAACCACAAAACAATAATTTCTGATCAAGATAAAGATTTTATACAACATCCTCAAAAAAATGAAATAAGGATTATTTCTAATGGCATTGACACCGATTATTTTAATGCTATCCCATATAAAAAAGAATTTGAATTAATATTCAACGGTAACATGAACTATCCTCCCAACGTAGAAAGTGTTGAATATTTAGTCAATAAAATTATGCCCTTAATTTGGGCGAAATTACCGAAAGTTCGATTGCTTATTTCCGGTGCTTCTCCTAATAAAAAAGTTTTGGCATTAAAATCAAATAGGGTTGAAATTAGTGGTTGGATATTCGATATAAGAGAAAATTTTTCTAAATCAAAAATATTAGTTGCTCCAATGCAAATAAGCATAGGCTTGCAAAATAAATTATTAGAGGCAATGGCAATGAAATTACCGTGTGTAACTTCTAAAATGGCAAACAACGCATTAGGAGCATTACCAAATCACCAAATTATGGTTGCAGAAACTCCGGAACAATACGTTCAATTTATAATTGAACTTTTACAAGATGAAGAAAAGGCAAACAAAATTGCCTTAAATGGTTATAATTTTGTTGTAAATAAATTTAATTGGAAAAATTCAACAGCATTATTGGAAGAATTATTTAGTACCAATAAATAAATTATATATATAGCTTTCACTTGTTAAAAAAAGCTATCCTTTGATGTCATAAAATAGATGTTATGAAATTTAAATTAAATACAACTTATAAAAAACTTTTAGCCGATACTTTCACTCCCGTAAGTATTTATTTGAAATTGAGAGACAAATTTCCTAATTCAATATTACTAGAAAGTTCTGACTATCATGGAAACGAAAACAGCTTCTCCTTTATTTGTATAGAACCTGTTGCTAGCTTTAAAGTTGAAAATGAAATTATTACTATTAATTATCCTGATTCCAATACCATTACAAAACCGATAGATAGTTTTACTTCTATTCCCAATGAAATTAGTTCTTTTGCCAATTCATTTGATATTTCTGCCAATAAATTTAAATTTTTAAATAATGGCTTGTTTGGTTATATTAGTTATGATGCCGTTCGTTATTTTGAAGATGTTGAAATTAATGCCACTAAAAAAGAATCTAAAAAAATACCAGATATAATATACAGCGTATATCGCTATATAATAGCAATTGATCATTTTAAGGAAGAGTTGTACCTATTTGACCATGCACCAGAAAATTCAAAAAAATCTGATATAGATCAGATAGAATCATTTATAACAAATAAAAATTTCACTTCCTATAAATTTCAACCAACAGGAATTGAATTGTCGAATTTTACTGATGAGGAATTTTTGGATATTATAGCGAGTGCTAAGGCGCATTGTAAAAGAGGGGATGTTTTCCAAATTGTTTTATCGCGAGAGTTTACCCAAAAATTTTCAGGTGATGACTTTAACGTATACAGGGCATTGCGCTCGGTAAATCCTTCGCCTTATTTATTTTATTTTGATTATGGCAATTTTAAAATTTTCGGTTCATCGCCAGAAGCTCAGTTGGTAATAAAAAATAATATAGCCGCTATCCATCCAATTGCTGGAACCTTCAAGCGCACTGGTGTTGATGAGCTAGACGCCTCTCTGGCTAAAAAATTAAAGTTAGATCCAAAAGAAAATGCTGAACATACTATGTTGGTAGATTTAGCTAGAAATGACTTAAGTAAAAATTGTTCGGATGTAATAGTGGAAACAAATTGTGAAGTGCAATTTTATTCACATGTTATTCATTTAGTTTCTAAAGTAACAGGTAAGTTAAAAAATGATACCTCATCCATTAAAGTTGTCGCAGATACATTTCCGGCAGGAACCTTGAGTGGCGCGCCAAAACATAAAGCATTACAATTAATTGATAAATACGAAAATGGAAACAGAGGATTTTATGGTGGCTGCATAGGATTTATTGGATTTAATGGAGAATTTAATAATGCAATCATTATACGATCCTTTTTAAGCAAGAACAATAAGCTGTTCTATCAGGCCGGTGCTGGTATAGTTGAATCATCTGTTGAACAAAATGAATTAAATGAAGTGAAAAATAAACTTGCTGCGTTAAAAATAGCCATTGAATTAGCTGCAGAAATATAATATTTTTTGATTTAAAATAATATCTTTTGTATTTTTTAAAAAAACGTTAACAAACTTTTATGATGCTTTAACATGAAAATATTAGTATTCGATAATTACGACAGCTTTACCTACAATTTGGTTCATTATTTAGAAAAAGTTACGGATGCAAACATCGTAGTTCATAGAAATGATAAAATTACATTAAGTGAAATAGATAAATTTGATAAAATTTTACTTTCTCCAGGACCTGGAATACCTTCTGAAGCCGGTATATTATTAGATCTTATTAAAATGTATGGCCCCACTAAAAGTATACTGGGTATTTGCTTAGGCCAACAAGCAATTGCTGAAGCATATGGCGGTAGTTTAAGAAATTTAGATAATGTTTTTCATGGTGTGGCTTCCTCGGTTGAAATTATTGCCGACGATATACTATTTAATGATATTCCAAAGAAATTAAATGTAGGACGTTATCATTCTTGGGCAGTAAACAGTAAGGATTTACCAAAAGAATTACAAATTACCTGCGTAGATGAATATGGTTGTATCATGGGATTACATCACAAAACTTATGATGTTAGAGGGGTGCAGTTTCATCCAGAAAGTATCCTTACTGAATTTGGATTAAAAATGATAGACAATTGGGTAAATAATATTTAATAACTGATTAAATTATATCTATGTAAAGCTTTCAAAATAATTTCGACAAAACAGATATATTAATAAAAATAAATGATTTAATTTTTTTGCAAAAAAATATCCTTATGAAACCGCGCGTGAGGAAGGTACAAACGCAATGCAGGGTTGCACGTGGGGAGGAATCGTTTTTTATTGATTTTTTGTTTCTTTTGTATCAAGACAAAAGAAAAACACACAGTTTTTGAACCATTTAATTTGCGGATTTATTTCGAAAACTTCACTCAGTTTGAAAAACAATACGCAGGTGCATTTTAGCTTGATTTATTTACCCAATTGCAATTAATTCAAAATTCGTTATTTTCGAAA
>CAMBDK010000089.1 GCA_945865315.1 Chitinophaga pinensis
ATCCTCACCCAGGGATATGTTTGATTATCTCTTGAATCAACGAATATTCCACTGTTGCCCGTGAAACTATTATAAGGAGCTTCAGGTTCTTCCTCTTTCTTACAGCTATAAAAAGCCACAACACTTATTACAGATAATGCAAACATGTATTTTTTCATTTTTTTTTGCCCTTGCGGGACTTTTTGGGTTTAGTCTATTTAGGCTATTTCGAAAGAGAGATACCGTTATCGATAAAAAGGTTGCTTGGGTTTTATAATAATACAATTTCATTTTTTAAAAGTAACCCCTTACATTATTTTTTTCCCGATGACGATATGAAAGTCTTAATTTTAGTTGTTTGTTTTTTCTTTTATTTTTTGGTCTTGTGAAATTCCTTTATTTTAGAGCCTTTACAACACCGAAATTTTAGTAATTTAGAAACAAAACTTTTTAAAAAAACTGCTTTTTATTTTTTGTTTTTAAAAAGCGCGGCGTATTTTTTTTCTCTAGAAAACTTCAATCAACAGTTTGGTTAATGAATTATTCGTAAATTCGATTTTTTTTAATTGAATCGTAAAATATTGAAGCATGATATTCGAAAACCTATTGACCATAATAGAAAATGGTATATTAACCATTACTATTAATCGCCCTGACAAATTAAATGCACTCAATAAAAAAACAGTTGAGGAGATTGGATTAGCTATACGAAATGCTGAAAACAACAGGGATATTAAAGGAATAATTATTACAGGTGCGGGAGAGAAGTCGTTCGTGGCAGGGGCAGATATTTCGGAGCTTTTTGGCCTTTCGATAGAGGAGGGAAAAAACTACGCAAAGGCAGGACAGTTAGTTTTTGAATCTATTGAGCGCTCCTCTAAACCTGTTATTGCTGCTATTAATGGCTTTGCTCTAGGTGCAGGCTGCGAGCTTGCTATGGCTTGCCACTTGCGTGTTGCTGGCGAAAACGCAAAATTTGGTCAGCCGGAAGTAAGTCTTGGATTAATTTCGGCATACGGAGGGACGCAAAGATTGATACAATATATAGGCAAAACAAAAGCAACAGAACTTCACTTGACAGGCGATTTAATTTCTGCTGAGGAAGCACTAAAGCTAGGATTGGTGAATTATGTTGTTCCGAAAGAAAAAATAATTTCTAAATGCGTTGAGCTCTTGGAAAAAATAAAAAGCAAATCCCCAACCGCTATTAGCTCTGTAATCAATAGTTTAAATTCCCATTTCGAGAAAGATGTTGATGGGTTTAATACAGAAATTGAAGAGTTCGGAAAATGCTTGGGGACCGAAGATTTTAAAGAGGGGACAAGCGCCTTTATAGAAAAAAGAAAAGCTGTTTTTGTTGGTAAATAATTTTATTAATTATTAAAGATTTGTAAAAATATAATGTCTCTTAGTAAAGCTTTCAAAATAATTTCGACAAAACAGCTATATTAACAAAAACAGATGATTTCATTTTTTACAAAAAACATCCTTATGAAAACGAGCGTGAGGAAGGTACAAAGGCGATGCAGGGTTGCAGGTGGGGAGGAATCGTTTGTTCTTGATTTTTTGTTTCTTTTGTATCAAGACAAAAGAAAAACACACAGTTTTTGAACCATTTAATTTGCGGATTTATTTCGAAAACTTCACTTATTGTGCTTTAAATCTTTAACCTTCAGCAAATATTTAAAAATTGGCCCACCTAAAAAAACTAGCTACACAAACAGCAATTTATGGACTACCAACCATCGTTGGTAGATTATTAAACTATTTCCTTACCCCGCTTTATACTTATTTATTTAGCCCTGCCGAGTTCGGAGATGTTACTTCTGCTTATGCATATGTTTCTTTTTTACTGGTTTTTTTAACCTATGGCATGGAAACGGCAATGTTTAGGTATTCTCAAACTGAAATTGAAAAAGACGCAGTATATTCTACTATTTTAATTTCACTGGTAATTTCATCCATCAGCTTTATTTTTGTTTTTTGTTTTTTCTCAGAAAACATTGCTAACATTCTTAGTTTCACGGGCCATCCAGAATATGTTATTTTGTTTGCCTTTATATTAGGGAGCGACGCATTGTCGGCCATTCCTTTTGCAAAACTGCGGGAACAAAACAGGGCTAAGCGTTTTGCTATCATAAAATCTATTAATATTGGCATTAACATTGGCCTAAATTTATTTTTTCTGTGGTTTTGCAAAAGCGTTTACGATTCGCCCCAGTCCATTTTCAAGCCACTAGTAGAAATATTTTATAGTCCTACCATTGGGATTGGCTATATTTTTATTTCAAACTTTTTTGCTAGTACCATAACCCTGCTATTATTAAGTCCGGAATTTATTTCTATAAAATGGAAATTTGATCCCCTGCTGTGGAAAAAAATGATGAAATATGGGCTCCCCTTGCTATTAGCAGGCTTGGCGGGGATGGCTAACGAAACGCTCGACAGGGTTTTAATACCACTGCTCCTTCCCGAAGATATTGCAAAAAGTCAAAATGGTATTTATGGCGCCTGTTATAAAATTGCGATACTCATGACCATTTTTATTCAGGCATTTAGATATGCTGCCGAACCTTTTTTTTTCAAAAATGCAGGAGACAAAGACGCTAAAAAATCATATGCTCATATAATGACCTATTTTGTAATCATATGTTCTGTTATTTTTCTGGGAACAATGATGAACATGCCCTGGATACAATATTTTATTGGCGAAAAATATAGAGAAGGTTTAGCTGTTGTACCTATTTTATTAATTGCTAATTTATTTCTGGGCATTTATATTAACCATTCCATATGGTATAAGCTTATTGGCAAAACCTTTTACGGCGCGGTTCTTACAATCATGGGCGCTATTATAACCATTTCTTTAAACATTTATTGGATACCGATAACAGGATACGTTGGCTCCGCTTGGACAACACTTATTTGCTATGCTGCAATGGCGGTAGCATCTTATTTTTGGGGCCAAAAACATTATCCTGTTAATTATGATTTAAAACGAATATTAGGATACTTAGTTTTATCCCTAACTTTGTATTTTATTAGCCAGCTTATCATAACAGAAATAACAATGGTGAAATTGTTATTTAATAATTTATTATTTATTATTTTTATTGCCATTATATGGCAATTGGAAAACAAAAATATTTATGGTGTGCTGTCTGTGAAAGATAAAAGTGCAGACGATAGCGGTTAAACTGCTTAAAATAATTACGCGCAAATAAAATTATAAACTGGAAATAGAGGAAAAAAAATGCAAATAAAAATTATTAACAAATCGAAGCACGGCCTACCAAATTACGCTACCAGTGCTTCTGCCGGAATGGATTTACATTCCAATTTAGAGTCCCCTATCCTCTTAAAATCAATGGAGCGTGTTCTTGTTTCAACAGGATTATTTTTAGAAATCCCCCTTGGTTTTGAAGCACAAATTAGACCAAGAAGTGGCTTGGCAATTAAAAACGGAATAACCGTATTAAACTCTCCTGGCACCATTGATGCCGATTATAGAGGCGAAATAAAAGTAATATTAATAAACCTTTCTAATGAAAGCTTTTTAATAAACGACGGTGAGCGCATTGCCCAAATGGTTATTGCCAAGCACGAAAAAATTTATTGGGTGCCTGCTGAACAATTAATTGAAAGCAAACGCGGTGAGCTGGGCTTTGGTAGCACAGGTACAAAATAATAACTAACGATAAACTATTAACAATTAAAAAAATTAGGGGGGCATTAATAATTATTTAAATATTTCTGCTTTCTATTAATTAAAATAAGACACTTTTATGAAAATAATTATACCAATGGCTGGAATGGGTAAACGGATGCGACCACATACCCTTACAACGCCAAAGCCGTTAATTCCTATCGCCGGGAAGCCAATGGTGCAGCGTATAGTAGAAGATGTAACGAAAGTTTGCGACGAAAAGGTTGACGAAATAGCATTTGTTATTGGACGTTTCGGCAAAGATGCAGAAAATAGCTTGATTGAAATTGCTGAAGGCTTAGGAGCGAAAGCTAGTATTTTTTACCAGGATACGCCGCTTGGTACGGCACACGCAATAATGTGTGCGAAAGATTGTTTAAAAGGAAAAGTTCTGATTGCATTTGCCGACACCCTATTTAAAGCCGACTTTAAAATGGACTCTTCGCAGGAGGGAATTATTTGGGTGCAAAAAGTAGATGATCCTAAACCATTTGGAGTAGTGAAGTTAGATTCAAATAATGTGATCACCGATTTCATAGAAAAGCCACAAGAGTTTGTTTCTGATTTAGCAATAATTGGGATTTATTATTTTAATGATGGCGAATATTTAAAAAGGGAGCTTCAATATTTACTGGATAACGATATAAAAGAAAAGGGGGAATACCAGCTAACCAACGCCCTTGAAAACATGAAGGCAAAGGGAACCAAATTTACTCCCGGAAAAGTAACGGAATGGCTCGACTGCGGAAATAAAGATGCCACCGTTTATACCAACCAGAGGATTTTAGAATTTAATAAAAACGAGCTTCGTAAATCTAATTTTATTAATCAGAACTCATCCATTATCGAACCCTGTTTTATAGGAGAAAACGTGCAGCTTATAAATTCTATGATAGGGCCACACGCCTCTATTGGTGCTAGCAGCATAATTGAAAACTCGGTTGTTCAAAACAGCATCATTCAAACAAATAGTAAAATAAAAAATGCTGAAGTAAAGAATGCCATGATTGGCAACTTTGTAGAATATACGGGCAAATCAAACAATTTAAGTATAGGAGATTTTTGCGTAATAAAATAAGGGTAAATAAAAATTCCGAATAACATTAATTTAAATGTCGAAGTTGACAGGCAAAAAAGAATGAAATAATGGTTGCTATTTTAAAAAAAAGCCTTAATTTTTAGCT
The DNA here is from genome assembly GCA_945865315.1 of Chitinophaga pinensis. Classification (GTDB taxonomy): domain Bacteria; phylum Bacteroidota; class Bacteroidia; order 2-12-FULL-35-15; family 2-12-FULL-35-15; genus 2-12-FULL-35-15. The sequence continues at coordinate 4,870 of CAMBDK010000089.1, forward strand.
TACAATTAAAGCTTAGGTGTTCCTAAGCTAAAAATAAATCCGGTGCTGAAAAAAGTTTACCGATACGCATAGAGATAATAGTAATGTAAGTGCTGATAAAAAAATTAATTAAAAAAAATAGCGTGAATATAAAACAAAGCTCCGAGAGCAGTTTTTACAAAAAAAACGTCTCGAGAACCCAAGATTCGCATGCAGGTGTTTCAGGCGCCGCATTTTTTAAAGGCCTCTTTAAAGCGAGTTTGGTGTTTTTGTTTTTCTGCTTTTTTCTTAGCTCCTGCAAAACAATAAAGAAACCGGATAATTTCGGCAGCAATAATAACCTAACGCCTAGTATTGAAAGGCGCAAAGGAGAAAAAAAGTTGTCGTCCAAAGATCGCATCGACTTTGAATATCTATTTTTTAACGCCAACAAAGAAAAAATTTTAGGAAATTATGATTTGGCAGAGGCCGACCTTTTACAAGCCCTTAGGATATACCCCAACAGCGCTGCCACAATGTATGAATTGGCGACAATCTACACCTTCAAAAACAACAAGAAACAATCGCTAAATTTCAGCAAAAAAGCTGCTTTAATGGATGCAAATAACAATTGGTATCAATTACTATACATTTCTTGCTTAAAAGAAAATAAACAACTGCCGGAAATTGCAAATGTATATAAACGACTATTAAAAAAACAGCCGCAGCGCATTGATTATTACTACGAACTGGCAAACACCTACCTGAGTATTGCAAACACGGGAATGGCTTTAAAAACCTACGAAAAAATAGAGGATATTGCGGGGGTTTCTGAAGACGCTTCTTTGCAAAAGTTTAAAATATACAAAGCCTTGAAAAAAAATGAGCGAGCACAACAGGAATTAGAGAAACTAATTAAAGCTTTTCCGGATGAATCAAAATATTACGGCATTTTAGGGGAGCTTTATCAGGATACCGGACAATTGGATAAAGCCTTAGTTGCCTATAATAATTTATTGGAAATAGACCCCGAAAATGCACTCGTTCATTTATCCTTGGCGGATTTATATCGAATAAAAAAACAAAGTGAAAAATCTTTTGAAGAAATAAAAATTGCATTTCGATGCAAAGATTTAGACATCGATATAAAAGTTAAAATCTTATTGTCGTATTACTCTATCACTGAAAAATACGTTGAATTAAAAAACGATGCAGAGGAGTTGTGTAAAATAATAACAAGCGTTCATGCGGATGAGGCAAAGGCTTTTTCTATTTATGGCGACTTTTTATACCGCGACAAAAAGCTTGAGCTTGCAAAGGCACAATTTAAAAAAGCTATTTCACTCGATAAAGAAAAGTTTGCCATTTGGAATCAATTACTTGTTATTGAATCGGAACTAATGGACTTTATTGCAATGCAAAATGAAAGCAAAGAAGCTATTGAATTGTTTCCAAACCAAGCCTTGGCCTATTTTTATAACGGCGCCTCTCATATCCAACTAAAAAACTACAAAGAAGCAATTTTAATTTTTAACACAGGCATCGAATTTGTATATGACGAAACTATACTTATTCAGTTTTACGCGAGTATTGGTGATGCGCAAAATTCTTTAAAAAATTATAATGCATCCGATTCGGCGTACAACAAAGTGCTGGAGATCGATCCTAATAATGTGTATGTATTAAATAATTATGCCTATTACTTATCCCTGCGCAATGCTAATTTGGAGAAGGCTGAAATAATGTCTAAAAAAAGCAACGAAATTCAACCAAATAACAACTCCTACGAAGACACCTATGGCTGGGTATTATATCAAATGAAAAAATTTGATGATGCTAAAGTCTGGATAGGCAAAGCGCTAGCTAATGGTGGCAAAAACAACGGAATATTACTAGAGCATTATGGCGATATATTATACAAACTAGGGGAAACTGAAGAGGCATTAAAATATTGGATAGATGCTAAAAAAACGGGTGATGCTACCAATGCTATAGATGTAAAAATTGCCAATAAAAAGTTATATGAATAGTACTAATTTTTATTTGTTAAGCTTTATCAACAGGGGAATTAAAAAGGTGTTTTATGTCTTTTTTATTTCACTTTTAATATTAACCTCTTGTAAACAACAAAAAAACATAACAAAAAAAAATAGCAAGTGTAATTTAGATTATAAAAACCCGAAAACACTTAATGCTAATTTAAAGGCAAACGAACTTTTTTTTAAAAGTTTGAATGCTAAAATTGCTGTGGAATCTAATATTGACAGTAGTTTTAACTCCTTTTCTGTTTCATTGCGTATAAAAAAAGACAGCATTATATGGATGTCGGTTTCAAAATTGGGGATTGAGGGGATAAGAATATTGATTACTAAAGATTCGGTAAAATTTATTAACCGTAGTAATAGCAATTACTTTATGGGGGATTTTAATTATTTAAGTACCCTATTAAACATACAATTAGACTTTGAAATATTACAATCACTGCTGGTAGGCAACAGTGTTACTTTTTATACCGAAGAGGAAAGATTAAAAGCGGGCATAGATAATTGTCAATACATGCTTGCTACAATAAGAAAAAACAAACTTAGAAAGGTTATGGAAAAGGGGAAAGAACTAAAAGAGCCCATACAAAGTATTTACATGATGCCCGAAACATTTAAAATATCCCGTATATTATTTTACGAATTTAATCCCGAACGTATTTTTGATGCTCAATATTATAACTTTTTAGAAATTGACTCCACACAAAAGTTCCCTTCAGAAATGAGCTTTTTAATCAAGGCACAAAAAAACGCTGCTATTAATATTAAATACAGCAAAATAAAATTAAACGAAGAGCAAAGTTTTCCTTTTAAAATCCCAGAAAATTATGAGCAATTTACTTATAAAAAAAAACAGTAGTAGCTCTTTGCTTATTTTATTTTGGCTTTTGATGCTGCTTATTGCTAAACCAAGCGCAGCACAAAAACAAACTAAAAAAGATTTAGAGAACAAAAAAAAACAGCTCCAAAACGAAATAGAATATACCAACCAGTTGCTGGCTGAGACAAAAAAAAATAAAAAAATATCCTTAAACCAGCTAGTAACGCTGAACAAAAAAATAACGGTACGGGAAGAATTAATTTATACCATTAATTCTGAAATTAAAATACTTAATAAACAAATAAATCAAAACAATGAAACTATTAAAGGGCTTCAGAATGAATATGTAAAACTGAAAAACGAATATGCAAAAATGATTTATTATGCATATAAAAATCAAGATGCCTACAGCAGATTAATGTTTGTTTTTGCATCCAAAGATTTTGAACAGGCTTTTATGCGCTTAAAATACATGCAGCAATACAATGATTATAGGCACAAACAAGCCGAAATAATTATTAAGAGCAAAAGAAATTTAGACGAAAAGGTGCAAGGTTTAGAGACTCAAAAATCTAGTCAGCGGGTTTTATTAAGTAGCGAACAGGCTGAAAAATCAAACCTCAACTCTGAAAAAACAGAGAAAGAACAAGTTTTTTCAAAACTTCAGGTGCAAGAAGGTAAACTGAAGAAAGATTTAGAAAAAAAGAAAAAGGACGCTGATAAATTACAACAAGCTATTCAGCGTGTAATTCAAAAAGAGCTCGAAAAGATTCAGAAAGAAGCAGAAACAGAGAATAAGCCCAAACCCGATAAATTACTTTTAACACCCGAATCGCAGCAGCTATCTATTTCTTTTGCCAATAATAAAAATAAACTACCATGGCCTGTTGTAAAAGGTATTGTAAGCGAGCATTTCGGTGTTCACCCGCACCCATTAATGCCCAATATCGACATAAATAATAATGGCATAGATATTACTACAAGCACCGGCTCACTAACGCGCGCAGTATTCGACGGAGATGTTAAGGCTGTTGTTAATATGCCTGGCTCCGGAAAGTTTATATTGATAAGGCATGGGGAATATTTAACTATTTACTCTAATTTAAAAGATGTGTATGTAAAAGTAGGTGATAAGGTGAAAACAAAAGACAATATTGGCTCTATTCTTTTTGATGAAGATGATTCTAAAACACTATTGCATTTTGAAATATGGAAAGGGCAAGTAAAATTAGATCCAGAAAGCTGGCTTTTTTAAAACATTTTTTTAGGCATCATTTAAATAACCATAAGCGGCTTAGTGTGCCGCCCCTGAACTATTGCTTTATTGCTGTTTTATGAGGTTACTACCCTACTCGTTGTTCCATTATAAAGTATAGGGCCCATTCCGTTTAAATTATAGTTTGGGGTAACGATAATAGTAATTATAGTTTCAAAATAGTCGCATCCTTGTTATCCGTTTTCTGTTTTTAATTTTTGTGTAGTTGTTTAAAATCAGTATTGCCAAATCCCCATATTTTTAAAGACCGGTTAATAAATGATTACTTTTTTTACAATTTTCCAGTCAGGAGAGCTTAAATTTATCAGGTAAGCTCCTTTTGCCTTAACCAAAAAATCCATTTTTTTTGAATACGTTCCTTCGAAATTATTCAATGTTTCTTCATAGATTAGTTCACCAATTACATTAACAATCTTAAGCGTGTAGGTGCCTCTTATAGAAACATCGAACGAAACAGAAAAGTTCCCATCATTTGGATTTGGCGAAACTGTGAAAAAATAGTCGTTGTTTATCTGCTCAATTCCTGAAATATTAACAGCGACATCAGCCGAAGGGCAACCTCCTCCATTAATAATAACACTATAATCTCCGTTTTGTATTGCAATACACGACTGGCTAGTAGCCCCCGCTATTGGTTGTCCGTTCAAGTACCACTGATATGTAGTTCCAGAACTTGATGTTAGTGTAGAACCGCTTTGAGTAATCACAGGTGTTGGATTAACCGTAATGGTATAGAAAGAAGGTGTTCCCGGGCAGCCACTCACTGATGGAGTTACACTTACAGTTGAGCTAATGGGGCTATTGGTAATATTACTTGCATTAAAGGAAGGGACATTTCCTGTCCCGCTGGAGGCTATACCAATAGAAGTGTTCGAATTCGTCCAGGCGAATGTAGCTCCCGTGGGATTGCCTGAAAAAACAGTTGCCGCGATGGTTCCGCCGCACACATCAATATCTGAAATAAAATTAATTGTTGATACAGGAGGTACAATTACTGTTATTCCGTTACTTATAGCCGTACCCGGACAAGTGGAGTTGGAGACCACATTACAGCTGAACACCGATCCGTCTGCAATTGTAGGTGGTGTATACGTTTGGCTCTGAGCGCCTGAAATAGTATTTCCATTCAATAACCATTGATAAACGGGTACCGCTCCTGCATTTGCAGGTGTGGCAGTAAATGTTGCAGAAGAGCCGTAACAACTTGGATTTGTACCCGAAGTAATTGCCACAGCAACGCTTGGTGGAAGAGAGGGGATCAAAGTAATGGTAGTTCCTGCGCTGGTTGCCGAATTTGTATTTAAGCAGGAGGCATTGGAGGTAACAGTGCACGATATTACATCATTGTTTGCCAGTGATGGTGGAGTATAGGATGTTCCAATAACGGTATTTACGCCGTTTTTCTTCCACTGATACACCGGAACCAGGCCTCCATTGGTAGAAGTGGCATTGAAGGTAACCGGCACACCCATACAAGTTGGGTTTGTACCAGATGTGATGGCAACTGAAACAGTTGGACTAACAATAGGGGAAACCGTTATGGTAATAATGTTGCTGGTAATTGTTGTAGGGCTTGCACAGGTGGCGTTTGAAGTTAAGACACACGTAACAACGTCGCCATTTGCCATTGAAGACGAAGTATAGCTGATACTATTTGTTCCAACATTAGTACCATTTAGCTTCCACTGGTAAATAGGGGCATTACCTCCGTTAACCGAGGATGCAAAAAATGTAATTAACCCTCCCACACAAATAGTGGCAGCTCCGGAAGTAATCGAGACATTAATTTCGGGAACTAAGGATGGGGTTACGGCCATCGTTATTCCTGTACTTAATGCTGTTGTTGGGCTTGCACAATTTGCATTTGAGGTGATCTGGCAGGTTATTACATCGCCATTTGCTGAGGAGACTGTGGTGTAGGTTGAACTTATTGCTCCTGAAATAGGTGCACCATTCAAATACCAAATATAGCTTGGGCTTGAACCACCATTAAGGGGTGTTGCAGTGTAGGTAACGGATATCCCTCCACAAATTGAATTTGAACCGGTAGTAATAGCTATAGTAACAGCAGGAGTTACAGAGCCAACAGTGATATAATTTGTTTTTACCAAAGTATCATTGCCATTTACATTCGAAACAATTAATCTTACCGTATATGTTCCTGTAGCTGAATAGGTGTGCGAGGGAGATTGTGTGGTATAATCGGTAATACCATCATTGTTTATATCCCAAGCCCATGCTGTGGTTGCGCCCACAGTCTGATCAGTGAAAGTAACCGTTAGTGGAGCGGTACAGCTGGTAAGTGGCGTTCCGGCAAAAGCAGCATCTGGCGGGCTGTCGCATGCCGTCAAACAGCTGGCTGCCGCATACCGGGACCTGATCTGGTTTCCGGGTAGAGGGCCAAAGCCATTGGATAATGGATATGGGCCATTTAAATGGCAATAGCTCATTATTGTTCCTCCATTGATAGGGCCGGGGCCTGCCGTGCAAGGGCCATCGTCTACGGGAACACAATCGTCTATGGGGCCACCCGGCCATCCACACCAGTGCGTATGCTCCGAACCAAAATTATGCCCCAGCTCATGAGTAACAATTAAAATAGTATTGGAATAAGTTGGGTATAAATTATAGGTATTGCTGATGTTGCTAAAGCCGTATGAACTGCCTTTGCCGGGAGAGCATATTACATCTAAATAAGCAACACCGCCAACATTAATAGTTCTAGTGGTTAGCAAATGCGCCAGATCGCCATTGAACGTTGTTCGTGTTGCCTGGAAAGCATTTAGATAATCAGAAGAGGTTGAATTTGAAATATATGGGTCAGTAGCCGACCAAACATATACTTCTGATAATTCTGTATTAATAGCTTCATTATTAAATAACACCTGAACAACATTAAACATGCCTGTAACATAGTTAACCACATTAATAACGCCCCCTTTATCAACAAACATTTGATAATCACATTCAAAATATATTTTAATACAATTAGTACTTAATAAATTTTCGGAATTACCGGAACCGGAACCTCCTATTTTTGAAGGCAATTGATCTGTTTCACATTTAAATTCACGGGCAAATTGAACATCGCTGTCTTTGTATAATATATATATGTTATTAAGTGTATTGGATGGGTGATTCCATAAACCCAATACCCAATTTTCTTTATCGTATGAAAAAACGGCCATAATGGAATTGTCGAACATGCTCCAACCTGCTAAAGAGGGACTAATGCCCGACACAGTGCCCTGATAATAAAGTCCCGGATTGTATTTTACCTTTTCATTTTTTCCTGTAACAACAGAAAAAGTATTGGTCAGAATTTTTGCATCATGCAGGTTAAAAGATACATCGCTATTTCCGGACGTGGGGATAGTTAAGGTTAATAAGGAAGGCCTTATCTTGTTGATGCGTGAAAGTTCATCAAAGTTAATTTCAAGAAACACCGCATTTTTAATGTCTTTTTTTACATCATTTGCAGTAGAATTTGCAACTATTTTGAAAAGTTGGCTGCTTTCATTGTCTTCCCTTGAAGAGTTATTTGCACCTTGCGGAGCTTTATTTTTTTGCACGGCTTTATTCTGAAAACCCTGTCCCCAAGTATTTGCTCCAAGCAAAAAAAAGGCGATTAATACGAGTAATTTTATTTTCATCGTGGTCATTTTTATATAATTATCAGATTTAGATTTCCTGTTATTTTCTAAATTATTATTTTGAGTTAGGCAATAGTTTATAATCGTTTTAATATGACTTAAGCCTAAATCGTGCGCACGTCATACTGAGCCTTTCGAAGTATATGTGCCGCCTCACGCACACCTTTCGACAGGCACTGATGGACAGCACACATTATAGCATCAAGCACTGTGTTTATATTATTAATTAGTGTCTGTCCATAGAGTCGAGAGGCTGAACTATAATTTTCGAGTTCGATGCTTTCGTAGTTTTGAAAATCAGGAGTTTACATTGGTAAATGACTGGTTTTCAAAATAAGAATAACGAAGAAATCGGACATTATAGACAGACTCTAATTATTTCCTAATTCCATTAATTATCTTACCAAGGTTACAATACCTTTATAGCTATGGTATCTACCTTTTACTTCTTCAATATTGATGAGGTAAACATACACATCCCGCTGAGCAATGTTCTTACCATTATTTGCTGTTCCATCCCATGGAAAATTATAGTCTTTAGTGCGATATATTTCATTTCCCCA
>CAMBDK010000090.1 GCA_945865315.1 Chitinophaga pinensis
TTTGAACCATTTAATTTGCGGGAGTTATTTCGAAAACTTCACTTAATATCTAATTAAATTGTTGAATTGGAATTATTTTGTATTCTATATTACTCTATATTTTAGTAATAGATTATTGCATAAATTATTATCATTTATAACTAAATTAAAATCCGTTTTTTTGAAATTTAGTAATATTTTACTATTGGAATGATTATTGAATAATGGAAATAGCACAAAAAAAAATATCATTATTGGAACAAGGAATTGAATTGCCATTAATGGAAGAGTTTTATACCATACAAGGAGAAGGTTATCATTCGGGCAAACCTGCCTATTTTATCCGAATAGGAGGTTGCGATGTAGGATGTCATTGGTGTGATGTAAAAGAAAGCTGGGATGCCGCAATTCACCCACTTACGGCTGTAGATAATATTGTAAAAAACGCCAATAATTATCCTGCAAAAGCAGTTGTAGTTACTGGTGGTGAACCAAGTATGTATAATTTAACATACATTACCCAGCAATTGAAAAACAATAATATTCAAACTTTTGTTGAAACATCGGGGGCCTATCAACTTACTGGCTTATGGGATTGGATATGCCTTTCACCAAAGAAAACTAGTCCGCCATTAAAAGTAAATTTAACAATAGCCAATGAATTAAAAGTTATTGTCCACAATAAAAATGATTTTGAATGGGCAGAAAAATACGCAGCCGAAGTTTCTGCAGATTGTAAATTATTTCTTCAGCCTGAATGGAGTAAATCAAAAGAAATGATGCCGCTGATAGTAGCATTTGTATTATTAAATCCAAAATGGAACATCTCATTACAAACACATAAGTATATGAATATTCCATAAATAATCATTTCAAAATAATTGAATATCACTTATACTATGAAATTTTTTTTCACTACCCTTATCTTTCTTCTAAGCCTATCTTTTTGTATGGCGCAATTGCCCCCGGGAGAATATACCAGCAAAAGCAAAAAAGCAATTTCTTTATTTGAAAATGCCATCAAACATTATAATGCCCGCAATGATGAAAAGGCAAAAGAGGAGCTTAGAAAAGCAATTGAAAAAGACCCCCTTTTTATTGAACCTCACCTATTGTTTGCGCAAATTTATACTGAAGCCAAACAATCTGAAAAAGCCATTGCCGAATACTCAAAAGCATTAGAGATTAATCCCAAGTTTGACAAAAGAATATTTTTCAATCTTGCCAACTTGGAATTTTCAATAGGTAAATATGAGGATGCGAAACGTAATTACGAAGTTTATCTAAAAAACAACAACATCAATCCAGATGTGAGGGACTTGTCTGAACTAAATTTAGCTAATTGCAATTTCGCTATAGAGGCAATAAAAAATCCTGTACCCTTTGCTCCTCAAAATATGGGAGCAGCTATTAACTCCAAATTAGATGAATATTTCCCAGCAATTACTGCCGATGACCAAACCTTCTTATACACTAGAAATAATCGCAATGAAAAAACTCCTTTACAAGAAGATTTTTTAATAAGCAATAAAATAGATGGCGCTTGGGGAGCTTCTGAATTACTGGGTAATGGTATAAATACTTCAGGTAATGAAGGGGCACCAGCAATTTCTGCTGATGGTCAAATTTTATTTTTTATTGCTTGTATCGAAATGGACGGTACTTATGGTCCTAATAGAAAAGGATTTGGCAGTTGCGATATTTTTTATGCTCAAAAAGTAGGCGAAAATTGGTCGGTTCCTTATAATGCAGGTAAAACAATAAATTCGAAAAATTGGGAAACACAACCATCTTTTTCAGCCGATGGCAAAACATTGTATTTTGTAAGCAGCCGACCTGGTGGCATTGGAGGTCCCGACATCTGGTATGCAACTTTAAATCAAAATGGTAGCTGGGGAACCCCTATAAATATTGGCAAAAACATAAACACGCCAAATAAAGAAGAGTCTGTTTTTATTCATCCCGATGGTAAAACACTCTATTTTAGTTCCAACGGACACATTGGTATGGGTAAATTAGATATTTATGTAGTACGTAAAGACAAAAATGATGAATGGGGTAAACCTTATAATTTAGGGTATCCAATAAACACACACAATGATGAAAACAGTTTGTTGGTAAATGGAGCAGGAAAATTAGCATATTATGCTTCTAGCCGCGAAGGGGGATTAGGGGGATTAGATTTATATCAATTTGATTTATACGACGCTATTCGCCCCGAAAGAATTACATATGTGAAAGGTAAGGTATACGATGCGAAAAACAAAAAACCACTCGGTGCACATTTTGAATTAATCGATTTAGAAACAGCACAACAGGTAGTAGTATCGGATGCAAATACTGGTAATGGAGAGTTTTTAGTTACGCTTCCTATAGATAAAAATTATGCGTTAAATGTTTCCCATAATGGGTACTTATTTTATTCTGCAAATTTTTCATTGAAGGGCTTAACTGATAATTCAGAACCTTTTAAAATGAATGTTCCCTTAGAATCTTTAGATACAGGTAATATAGTGGAATTAAAAAACATTTTTTTTGAAACGGCTAAATTCGATTTAAAACCAGAATCAAAAGTTGAGTTGAATAAATTAGTGACTTTTTTAACCGTTAATAAAACATTAAGGATACAATTAAGTGGACATACCGATAATATTGGCGATAAAAAAACAAATCAGCTATTATCACAAAATCGTGCTAAATCAGTTTATGAATATTTAATTGCTAATGGTATAGATTTAAATCGTTTAACATACATAGGTTACGGAGATACTAAACCTAAAGTAAAAAACGATTCGGAAATTAACCTTGCCATCAACAGGCGCACCGAATTTAAAGTGATAGGTAAATAATTGGGGAATAAAAATCAATAGTTTATGGATAATACTTGTATTATAAATAAAAAAATATTATTTGCTTGATTCAAAAAATATTTGCTTTCAATATAGAAGTAGCTAGAGGTACAAGTGTTTTTTTAAAAGAAAATATAATTAATATTTTCAAAAATTAAAAAACATTTTTTTATAAATAATATTAAAAACTTATGCAGGCAATAAATAACCAACAACAAAACAAAAACAATACCATAGTTGGAATAATTGGTTCGGGAGCTATGGGTATTGGAATTGCGCAAGTTGCAGCATCCGCAGGATTTCAGGTAATATTATTTGATAATAATTTATCTACATTAAATTTAGCAAAAGAGAACCTAGACAGCACCTTAAAAAAATTAGTAGAAAAAAATAAAATTACAGCACTTTTTGCCCAAGAAATAATTAATAATATAAAATTTGCAAGAGAAATAACTGAATTTAACAATTGCAATTTAATTATAGAAGCTGTTATTGAAAATTTAGATGTAAAACAAAAATTGTTTTCTGAGTTAGAATTAATTGTCCCCTTAAACTGTATAATTGCAAGTAATACCTCCTCCTTTTCTATTACATCTATTGCGGCGGCTTGTAAATCACCTGAGCGTGTTATAGGCATTCACTTCTTTAATCCAGCACCCTTAATGCCATTGGTAGAGATAATCCCCGCTATTACCACCAAAAGTGAGATTACTACAGCTGCGAAAAACATTATCGATTTATGGGGTAAAGTAACTGTTTTGGTAAAGGATACTCCTGGTTTTATTGTTAACCGATTGGCGCGCTCATTCTATGGAGAGGCTATCCGAATTTATGAAGAAGGAATTGCTGATTTTGCAACAATTGACTGGTCGATGAAAACTTTGGGAGCCTTTAAAATGGGACCATTCGAATTGATGGATTTTATTGGTAATGATATCAATTATAAAGTTACAGAAAGTGTATGGACACAATTTTTTTACGAGCCACGGTTTAAACCTTCCTTAACTCAAAAACGAATGTTTGAAGCCAATTGGTTTGGACGTAAAACTGGAAGAGGTTATTATAATTACGCCCAAGGCCATGTTCCACCTTCACCAATTATTGATGAGAAATTAAATACTTATATCTTTGATCGTATTATTGCAATGCTTGTTAATGAAGCTATTGATTCATTTTACTTGCAGCTTGCTAGTAAAGAAGATTTGGATTTAGCAATGATTAAAGGAGTAAATTATCCCAAAGGATTATTAAAATGGGCCGATGACTTAGGATTACAAAATGTATTGGATACCCTAAATAATTTATATCAGCTATACAACGAAGAACGTTATAGGCCATCGGTATTACTTAAAACAATGGTGCAAAACAAAAAAACATTTTATTAATATTATTCTAATATTCATAGTTTTAAAAATTGGGAAATGAGACCAACAAAACAAATTTATAGCGACTATACGGAACATGATTTATTGGTATGGCAAGTATTGTTCGATAGACAAATGGAAATTTTAAAGCCTATTGTTTCGGTTGAATATTTGAAAGCTTTAGAAATAGTGCAATTCTCAAATAATAAAATCCCTAATTTTGATGAAGTTGCTGAGCTCCTAAAACCATTAACAGGGTGGAGTTTAGAGGTAGTTCCAAATATTAGTCCACAAAAAACTTTTTTTGAATTTCTTTCACTGAAAAAATTTACTGCCACCTGCTGGCTAAGAACAATGGAACAGTTAGATTATTTGGAAGAACCTGATATGTTTCACGATGTATTTGCTCATGTTCCATTATTAAGCAATGTAAAATATGTTGACTTTTTTAAGGGTATGAGCGACATTGCTTTAAAACACATACACAATCCAAGAGCCATCGATTTACTTAGTCGAATTTATTGGTTTACCATTGAGTTTGGTTTAATTAAAGAAAACAACCTGCTTAAAATTTATGGCGCTGGTATTATTTCTTCAATGGGAGAGACGAAGCACTGCTTTAATGGAGAAGTAGTGCAACTTAATTATGATGTACAAACTATTTTTAATACCGATTTCCGAACGGATATCCTACAAGATAAGTATTTTGTTATTGATTCGTTCCAACAATTATATGAATCATTAGGAGAAATAGAAAATCTTCTTGAAGTGGAGCTAAAAAAAACAATTGAATTACATTAAATACCATGCATACGCCGCTGCTGTTTTATCAGATGCAAATGATTATAGGGTAAAACAGTAATATTAAATTGCTTCGCTTCTGGAATCGCCTCTTATAAAAGCACTACTACCTAATGTAATGAAGGATAGAATTTACTGTTACATCATCTTCGTTCTTTTTACCAAATATGGCATGAGTACATTCTCGAACCCTTGATTTATATCCGCTTCTACAAAATCAATTTTATATTGTCCGCATTTCAATATCAGCTCTTTTTTGTATGCAGCCATTGAGGCTCTGTATGTTTCTTTTATTTCGTTAGGATTTAATTTAATTTCTTCGGCAGTTTCCATATCAATAAATCGATATGGACGATTATCAAATTCGAAATGAAATTCTTTTTCTTTATCTGTTACGTGAAACAATACTACCTCATGTTTCTTATGTTTAAGATGCTGTAATGCTGAAAAAAGCTCTTCAGGATCCGCCTTTGAATCCATCATATCACTAAAAATAATTACCAGGGAACGTTTATGAATGGACTCGGCAATTTGATGCAATGCTTCCACAGCAGCTGTATTTCTATGTTCATTTACATCCTTATTTTGTATTAATTTCTCAAGCTGGTGATACAACATTTTATGATGCAAGGGACTAGATTTTGCCGGAGAAAAAAAATCAATTTTATCGGAAAACAAACTCATCCCCACAGCATCGCGCTGTCCTTTTAACAACTCAATCAATGCTGCTGCGCAGTATACAGCAAAAGTTATTTTGTTTTGTTTATTTTTATCATCCAATATTGGAAAATACATAGAAGAAGAGTTGTCAATAATTAAATGACAACGTAAATTTGTTTCTTCCTCATACCTTTTAATAAACAATTTATCGGTACGTCCAAAAAGTTTCCAATCAATATGTTTGGTTGATTCCCCTTTGTTATACAAACGATGTTCGGCAAACTCCACACTAAAGCCATGAAAAGGACTTTTATGCAGGCCCGTTATAAAACCTTCTACTACTTGTTTAGCAATTAACTCTAAATGAGTAAACTGCTGCAAAGCTTGTTTCTCAATTAATTTCAAATTATTTTAATTTTAAATTAGAGCCTTGAAAATATTCAAAAAAATATTTTCTAAAATACGCAAAAAAATATTAATTAATAGATCCTTAACTTAGTTTAATAAGCTAATGAAATACTAAAGCAAGGCTTTAAGTTTTGCATCTAATACTGATTTTGAAACAGCCCCAACTTGTTTGTCAACAACTACTCCTCCTTTAAAAAACAAAATGGTAGGGATGTTACGCACACCAAACTTTGAAGAAATTGCAGAATTATTGTCAACATTTACTTTGCCAACTATAGCTTTCCCATCAAAATCTATTGCTAATTCGTCTACTACTGGTCCTACCATTCTACATGGTCCGCACCATTCGGCCCAAAAATCAAGTAAAACTGGTTTGTCTGAATTTGTAACTAACTGATCAAAATTTGCATCTGTTATTTCTAATGACATAATTTATTTTTTTTAAAATTGTTGGTTAATATTTAGTTATTTATTTTTTCTATTAAAGTATAAAGGTATAATTTGCATTTAAATTGTAAGCAAATCATTTGCCAATTTTTAATTATATGACAAGCTGACATTTAATTAAATAGTTTTTTAGCCATTGATTTTGTGATAAACTATTTTTTAATATTACTAATTTTTTTCGAGGCTAGTATAAATTCCCATCAAATTATTTCTCTACATTATTTTAGCTGCTTATTAAAATAATTACCAATTAGTTAAAATCAAATTCCAAATGATTTATTGCAAGCAAATCAAGTAGTTCATTGTTAGGATTTATTTTAATTTTTTTTGATGGTAATAATACAGCAATATTTCCTTCGGTATCTATAACCTTAAATTTTAAGACACAATTACGAGGCTGTGCAGCGATATTAGTAGTGAGTATTTCATTAAATTTAGAAATAAATTCATCAGAAAGATGCATTATTGGCAAATTAACGGTAATACTTTTTGCCAATTTATCGCGTAATTCCGATAATAGTTGAATATTATTAACCCTAAATTCGAAATTACCAGAATTTTTGAACCTTTCAGAAATTTTCCCTTTGATGTATAAAAATAATCCAACAACCATATATGGTTTAAACTTTACATAATCTTCACCAAAAAATGCTAATTCAGAAGATTCGCGATAATCTTCAATGGTAATTTTACCCCATGGATTGCCAGTTTTGGTAACTCCATTGTGCACACTAGTAACGATACCTCCAAAAACCAGCTCTTTATTTTTATTTTCCTCTACCCGCTTTATATCATTAATAGAATGATAACAAAAATTATCAATTTCTAATTTGTAATTATCTAAAGGATGACCCGAAATAAAAAATCCTACAACATCTTTTTCATTTTTTAATTGCTCTAAATTATTCCAAACTTCACATACCGGAATTTTAGGTTCAGGCATATCAACTTCACTTTCATCACCAAACAAAGATACCTGCGCAGAGTTGATACCACTTTGGTGGGAATTACCATAACGTATTACTTTCTCAAGAAAATTTATTGTATCATTTCTTTCGATAAAAAAATAGGTAGCTCTATGGATATTGAATGAATCCAAACCACCAGCAAAAGTAAGGCTTTCTAAGGATTTTTTATTGGCAGCTCGTAAATTTATCCTTCTTACAAAATCAAACATATTTTTGTATGGTCCGTTCAGTGTGCGCTCATCAACAATTGAAATAACGGCGGCCTCCCCCACCCCTTTAACAGCGCCCATACCAAAACGTATTTGTCCTTTTTTATTTACTGCAAATTGGTAATGACTTTCGTTAACATCAGGTCCGAGCACTGGCAGTCCCATCCGCTTGCATTCATCCATAAAAAAAGTAATTTTATCAATATTACTTAAATTATGGGTAAGCACAGAAGCCATGTATTCCGCTGGATAATGGGCTTTTAAATAGGCCGTTTGATAAGCCACAAAAGCATAACAAGTAGAATGAGATTTATTAAATGCATACTGTGCAAACTTTTCCCAATCGGTCCATATTTTCTCCAATTTAGCTACGTTTAATCCTTTGGCAACAGCCCCATCAATAAAACTACCTTTCATTTTATCTAGGGTATACCTATCTTTTTTACCCATTGCTTTTCGCAATACATCGGCATCCCCTTTAGAGAATCCAGCCAATTTTTGGGAAAGCAACATTACCTGTTCCTGGTAAACCGTAATACCGTAAGTATCTGCCAAAAACTCTTCCATTTCTGGAACATCATAGGTGATAGGTTCGCGGCCATGCTTACGAGAAATAAAATTAGGAATGTATTCAATTGGACCAGGTCGATACAATGCATTCATAGCAATAAGGTCGGCAAATTTATCAGGCTTTAAGTTTACCAGATGTTTTTGCATGCCGGCACTTTCAAACTGAAAAGTACCATTTGTATCACCACGCTGATATAACTCAAAAGTTTTCAAATCATCCAAAGGGATATCATCAATCACTAAATCTTTACCATGGTTTTCCTTAATGAGAACTAATGCATCACGGATAATTGTAAGCGTTTTTAAACCAAGAAAATCCATTTTAATAACACCAACATCCTCAATCACTCTACCATCATATTGTGTAATTAATAGTTCTGTTTCTTTGGAGGTGGCAATAGGAACAATTTCTGTTAAATCTTTTGGCGCAATTATAATTGCAGAGGCATGAATTCCCGTGCCTCTAACAGAACCTTCTAAAATCAAGGCCTCCTTAAGCACCCTCGATTGTAAATCATTACCATTTAGTATATCACGTAATTTTTTTACACCCTCTAAATCTTCTTTCGTTAATCCTTCTTTTTCTGTTAAACTGGCTTCACCAGTCAATGGAGCTTTTAAAACTCGTTTCAATTCGATGCCAGGTTTTTCAGGAATTAATTTCGCCAGCATATTTGAATCCTGCAGCGGTAAATCCAATACACGTGCAACATCCTTAATACTCATTTTAGCAGCCATTGTACCATAAGTTACAATTTGTGCTACCTGGTTTTTACCATATTTTTCAACAACATAATCAATTACTTTTTGCCTACCTTGATCATCAAAATCTGTATCAATATCGGGCATTGATTTACGGTCGGGATTTAAGAAACGTTCGAAAAGTAAATTATATTTAATAGGATCAATATTAGTAATTCCAATACAATAAGCTACTGCCGAACCAGCTGCAGAACCTCTTCCCGGACCAATCAATACCCCAATATCTTTACCGTGATTAATAAAATCGGCTACTATTAAAAAATAACCTGCAAATCCCATTATTTTTATTGTATTCAATTCGAAATTTAGCCTATCTTCCACCTCTTGGGAGATATCTGTATAACGTTTTTTTGCTCCAGTAAATGTTAAGTGATGCAAATAGTCGTCTTGCGTTAAATAGGTAGTAGGTATTTTAAAATTTGGCAACATGATATCCTGCTTTAATTTTAGCGGAATTATCTTATCTACAATTTCGTTTGTATTATCAATTGCTTGAGGCAAATCACTAAACAGTTGCGTCATCTCAGCCGTTGTTTTAAAATAAAACTGATCGTTATAAAAAGCGAAGCGTTTTCCTTTGGAAGATACGGAATCATTATCACCAAAATCTTTCATAGTAGGTGTAATTTGCTTTTCGCCAGTATTGATGCATAATAATATATCATGCGCATTTGAATCGGCCTGATCCACATAATGGGAATCATTGGATGCAATAATTTTCACATTGTACTTTTTAGCAAATTTCAATAAAACTTCATTCACAATATTTTGATCTGGTATATCATGTCGCTGCAATTCAATATAATAATCTTCACCAAATACATCCAGCCAAAATTTAAATTCTATCTCCCCTGCAGCTTCACCACTCCTTAATATTATTCGAGGTACGGATGCTCCTAAACAACAGGTAGTTGCTATTAATCCATGATGATATTGCAATATTAATTCCTTATCTATGCGTGGATATTTACCATACAACCCTTCTATGTAGCCTAATGAACAAAGCTTTACAAGATTTTTGTATCCTTCGGGATTCTTAGCTAATAGTAATTGATGATAACGTATATCCTTATCCTCTTTTGTAAACTGACGTTTATGTCGATTTTCAACGACATAAAATTCACAACCTACTATTGGTTTTATTTTATTTGGATTATCAGGAGTATTATGCTTAGCAGCTTCTGCAACAAATTTAAACACGCCAAACATATTGCCATGATCGGTAATAGCGACAGCCCGCATATTATCATTTACAGCCTTTTTGTATAAGGTTGAAATATCAGAAGCACCATCCAATAATGAAAACTGAGTATGTACGTGAAGGTGAGAAAAATTCATTTTTAATTGTTATAATTTACGCCTCTTATCCAATCTACCATTATAATAAGGCAAAAGTTGAGGATATTATTTCCTTTTCACACAGCTGCCGCTAATTAAAATGCTGTTTTTATGAATTGTAAATTTAAACAATTTTAACGTTTTATTTTAGGATGTTGAAAAATTATGATAATGATTTTTTAAAGTTGAAATTGATAAAACTAAAATAGCACCTATTTAATAGTATTTTTATAGAAAATTACACATACACAATTCAAATTAATTATTTCATAAAATAGTTTTCATTAATTTTAATGCCTCAGTAAAGCTTTCAAAATAATTTCGACAAAACAGATATATTGATAAAAACAGGTGATTTCATTTTTTTTTGCAAAAAATATGCTTATGAAAACGCTTGTAAGGAATGAACAAACGCGATGCAGCGTTGCAGGTGTGGAGGAATCGTTTGTTCTTGATTTTTTGTTTCTTTTGTATTAAGAAAAAAGAAAAACACACAGTTTTTCAACCATTTAATTTGCGGATTTATTTCGAAAACTTCCCTCAACATTAATATAAAACATATGCTTCATTATTAATTGAACAAAAAGAATAAGAAAAAAAAAGATAAACAAATATTTAAAAACAAAAAAAAGCTAACATAATTGATGTAATTTCGTCCTTATTAATTCTGTTTTTTTATAATATTTAATGGCCTAAAGATTCGATTAAATATGAAATGATAACAAAAAAAAATACGATTTAATTTACACTCAAAAATAAATTTCAAGATTTGAATCTTTTTAATATTGATACCGCCAAACTAATACAACAGCTAACATACAATGCCAAAGACCCTCTATTGTTTAATAGTGGATTTTTCCTGTTTTTCTTTTGTATATTTCTTTTGGGCTATCAATTTTTATATAAACATAAATTAAGCCGGGTAATTTATTTCACCATTTTTTCGCTATACTTCTTTTATAAAGCATGTGGTTTTTATTTTGGTATTATTTTATTATCAGCTGTTATTGATTTTAATTTAGCAAATATTATATATTCCTCTGCTAGCAAAGCACGAAAAAATGCAATACTTATTTTTAGTGTCCTCATAAATTTAGGATTACTTTTTTATTTTAAATACACCAATTTCTTTATAGAAATTATCAATGATTTTAAAATAGGACAAGTAAAGCCCTTGAACCTAATACTACCAATAGGTATTTCGTTTTACACCTTCGAAAATTTAAGTTATACCATTGATGTATATCGAGGTAAATTTAAACCTGTTAAAAGCTTTTTAGATTATTGCTTTTTTCTTTCCTTTTTTCCAAAATTAGTAATGGGTCCTATAGTAAGAGCTGCTGATTTTATCCCTCAAATAAGAAAAGATATTTCAATAACTACAGAAGATGTTTCAAGAGGTTTATACCTTATAGTGGGTGGGCTTTTTAAGAAAGTGGTAATTTCTGATTTCATCTATGTAAATTATGTTCAATATATTTTTGATGATCCATCAAGGCATTCAGGAATTGAGTGCTTACTTGGTGTATATGGTTATGCGATGGTTATCTATTGTGATTTCTCTGGTTATTCCGACATGGCTATTGGCATGGCACGATGGATGGGCTTCACTATAAACGAAAATTTTGATTCCCCCTATAAATCAAAAAGCATCACCGAATTTTGGCGCAGGTGGCATATATCTTTGTCCTCCTGGTTAAAAGATTATTTATACATAGCCTTAGGCGGCAACAGAGTAGGTAAGTTAAGGAATTTTTTTAATTTAATGATTACCATGTTATTGGGTGGACTATGGCACGGTGCATCTTTTAATTTTATTGTTTGGGGCGGCATGCATGGACTCGCCCTTGCTTTAGATAAATTGCTGTTAAATTTTAAGTTGAAATTTAAAAAATCGAAATTAGCACAATTGCTCGGCGTCATTTTTACCTTTCATTTTGTATGTTTCTGTTGGATATTTTTTAAAGCATCCTCTTTTCAAGATGCTGGGATAATCCTCACCCAAATATTTACTAATTTTAATGCCACAGCATTTACACCTATGGTATCGGCCTATGGAACTGTTTTTTCTGTAATGCTATTAGGATATGTTTTCCATTTCATCCCTCAATCCTATGAATATTTATCCATAAAATTCCTATCAAAAATTACATTATTAGGGCGAATTACTATTCTTTTAATTTTTATATGGATAGTAATTCAAGTAAAACAAGCCGAGCAGGTAATGCCTATTTACTTGCAATTTTAGGAATTAGAGTCTGTCCATAATATCCGATTTCTTCGTTATGCTTGTTTTAATAACAGTCATTTGCAAAAGCAAACTCCTTGATTTTCAAAACTTCGCAAGCCTCGAACTTGAACATTATGAATCAGACTCTCGACTATATGGACAGACACTAATTAAGGACTGGAGATAAGCGTAAATCAATTATATTGATTTACTTTTGATAGTTTTCACTAGCTTGTGTTTCGTTAACTACATTAATTAAGGTTCCCCCTTGCTGGTCGGGATTTTCAATCCCAATCATAGAGGCTTGGATTTAAAATCCCATAATACAAAGGTTTTTATTGAAAACACAAACCAACCGGAAATTTTCTACTGTGTAATTTTGGTTTATGAGTGAAGAGATACTCTTACCTACTATAATTAGGAGCTTCACGCGTGATATTAACGCCATGCGGATGACTTTCGCGAATGCCGGAACTGGTAATACGAATGAATTTCGCATTTTGCAAAGACCCAATATTTTTAGAACCACAATATCCCATTCCGGCGCGCAAA
>CAMBDK010000091.1 GCA_945865315.1 Chitinophaga pinensis
CTAAGCCATAATTTTTTTTAATCTTCGTCTTCAAATTCTAGTTCGGCATCTTTTTCCCAAATTTCCATTTCACATGGCTTGCAATTAAATTTTAATTTGTATTCGTTTTCGCCATGTTTTAAAATAAGAGGTTCAACAACTTTTTCTCCCATCGTTGCTTTTTGAAATCTGGCACATTTACCTAGTTCATATTTAACGCAGTATTTTGTGGTCATCACCCTCGATTTTCCAGGATCCCATTGCAACTCAAATGCTTTTTCTATTTCGGTTACCCCATGTCGTTTATAAAAGGCTCGCGACAATTGATTAGAAACATTATAAGTAAAATCTAATTTAGAAACAGGGTAAGGGTGATCCGTTTTTGTTATTTGAAATTCTTTGCGTTTGTATTCGTTTATTCTGATGTCGATCAATTGCTCAAGCACAACTCTTCGTATTTCATTTATTTTAGAAATAGGCAAAAACCAATTTTTAGTAAATTTTATTTCTATCTCATCCACTATAAAAGGAGTGTTTCCTGTTTTAGAAAGATTTTTTTTGATGTTAGGTACTGTCGATTCCTCGTTTTTTGCTATTTCCTTTTCTGATTGAAAAGAAGACATGCTTTCATGCCCATCTTCATCAATAGCAGCTAATTGAAATCCATCGTTTGTTTCAGTAAATTTTAGTTCTACACTTATTTTCCGCACTGCACTGTCCTCTCTTTCAACCAACTTGTTAAATGCGGCGTCCGAATTTCTATAAATGAGTGTTCCAGGATTAATTGTTTTAAAGGTATTAGGGACAACAATATTATTAATGATAATATTTATCTGAACACCATCTTGCTCAGCATTTTCATTAATAAAACAAAGTCCATCACCGTTATTTAGTTTGTCGTAATTTTCAATTACATAACCGTTCTCTTTTGTTTCCAGTAGTCTCCCTATTAATTGTCCTTGTGATTTGGGGCTATCCCAGGAACCAATTTTTTCGCCGCGTTTGTTTACAAAATAATCTGTATACCCTCTGTTAAAACTTCTATCCATTTCTGCTTCAAAGTTATAATGAGTTTTTCCGGAAGAAGCTTTTTGGTAGGTTTCGTTATTTTCTAAAAAAGCATCCAATTTCTTTCGTAAATAGGATGTGTTATTTTTAACGTAAACGATATCTTTTAATCTCCCTTCTATTTTAAAAGAGCTAATTCCGGCTTCTATTAAATTAGGCAACTGTTCACTCAAATCTAAATCTTTAATGGATAACAAATGACTGTTGGCAATTAAGGTTTTTCCTGTCCCATCAATTAAATTATAGGGTAGCCTGCAGTTTTGTGCACAAGAGCCTCTGTTGGCACTTCTTTCGCCATTAGCAACACTCATATAACAATTCCCGCTAAAGGAAACACAGAGAGCGCCTGAAACAAAAAATTCTAATTCAACGTCTGTAGCTTTACTAATATCTTTAATCTGATCTAAATTTAACTCTCTAGCCAAAACAACTCTTTTCATTCCTGCATCTTTAAGGAATTTTACATGTTTAGGGTCCCTGTTATTTGCTTGCGTGCTGGCATGAATAACTATTGGAGGTAAATCCATTTCCATTAATGCCATATCCTGAACGATGAGGGCATCTACTCCAATGGCATATAATTGATAAATCAGTTTTTTACAATCCGCCAATTCATTATCATACAAAATGGTGTTAATTACAACAAAAACTTGGGCCTTAAATAAATGAGCATATTTTACCAATTCAGCGATGTCTTCAACCGAGTTAGTAGCGTTTGATCGCGCTCCAAACTGCGGTGCGCCTATATATACAGCATCTGCACCGGCATTAATAGCCGCCATACCTTGAACCAAATTTTTGGCTGGGGATAGTATTTCAATTTTCTTTTTCATAGCTGCTACAAAGGTCGAACATTTATTTTAAAGATTGCGAAAATTATTTATTGGTGTGATTCTTATAGGTAATGCCGCACTTTTTCTTAGCATTATTGATTAATGCCCAATCAATGCTAATAAGGGGGTAATGTATTTCGCCACACTCAGCTCTTTCGCAATAAAATTCTTAAACTAACAAAATATTAAATCAGCTGAATTATATATAATTAAAACCCAGCATCGCCTCCTCCTTCACTCTGCTGTGTTGACTGACGTTTTTTAAATAATTTAATATCAGGTTTTCCAAAATTGATTAGCGCTGTAAACTTTACATAACGTGTTTCTCTCCTGCTCCAGTAATTTTGTAGGTATTGGTTGGTAGTTAAATAATATCCTTTCCCTTTTGTATTAAATATATCAACTACACTTATTGTCAATGTCATAATTTTATATAGTTCTTTACTAAGGCCGAAATCAGCAAAATAAACTTGCTTTTCTTTTCCTTGAGGGATAATCTTTGGGGATTCATAATTGCCGGAAAGCTGCGCTGCAACACCTTTTTTAAAACGATAGTTTAATCGTAATTTGCCGTTATAATAAAACCCTTTGTTGCTAAAACTGCTATTGTTATAGGATGCATCTATTGCTGTATAATATAAATTAATATTTAGGGTTCCTTCAAGTCCTTTAATAATGTTGTATTTAAAGGTGTTATCCATTCCTAAAGTATTATTCTGTTTGCCATTTATAGTTGTACTTACTAGGATAGATGAATCAACAGGATACTTATAAATAAAATTGGTAAATGGATTTTTAGTTTTTCTGTAAAAAAATGAAATAAAAATATTTCCTTTATTAATAAATTGATTAAAATTAAGTTCTGCTGTGGTAATAAATTCAGGCAAAAGAAATGGGTTGCCAATACTGTAGTTTTTTCTATCGCTACTCGAAATATTTGGAGATAATTGTCGTATATCAGGCCTACCTATTTTTCGAGTAACATTGAACTGTAGCGTTTGTTTCTCATTTACTTTTTTGCTAATAAAAATGCTGGGAAATATTGCGTTTATTAAATTATTAATATTGCTGGGATAAGAGTATTGAAAAAAGGTCCCCCTATTATTTTCTTGCTCACTTTTGAAATACGATTGCTCAAGGCGCAACCCAAACATAGAGCTTATTCGTTTGTATTTTATGGAATAATTAACATATGCTCCATTTACTATATCGGTTACATTATATTGATTTGTAAGGAATGGATCAATTGTATCTGAGTTTGTATAATGATTTAAAAAACTAGCATCAGAAAAAATTCTATTTGTTTTATAATTTGAACGCACACCCATTTCCAATAATTTGCTGTCATTAATAGGGTCAGCATAATCAGCTTGAAACGTATATGTTTGGCCTTTATTGGCAACTTTAATGTTTTGAAATTCCGGATTATCAGAAAAAGGTGTTCCGCTGTTGCTATAAGAGTTGGTTGTAAAATTGTTATGGTTTTTAATGTTTATATTATTATAGTTGATGCTGGATGATAGTGTCTTCCCTTTTTTAGGGAAGGTTTTATTATAATTAAGTTTCGTTGTAAGATTTTCGAAATGGGTTGTTGTATTTGTTATTCTATCGCCATAAGAGAGTATAGAGTCATAATAAGAACTTCTTGATTTGAAAGCTTGGTTTTCTGCGGTATTAAAATCTCCTATAACTAAATTTTCTGAAAGTGAAATTGTATTTCTGTTGTTGATATAATAATCTACTCCAGCAGAGGCGGTGTTAAACGTATTTTTAAATACTTTATTATTATCCGAATCATAGTATCCACTTATCGATCCATTGTTTAAATTAGTACGATAATTATAAGCGGTGATTGGATTTTTAAACGAGCTGTAATTATAGGCAACAAAAAAACCAATTTTCTTTTGTCTCATGTTTAGGCTCAGCATTCCGTTGTAATGGTCGTTGGTGCCAATACCTGCACTGGCAATGCCATAATACCCAATCTTATTATTCGTTTTCATAACAATATTGATAATTCCACCCGATGCGCTTGCTTCATATTTTGCGGAGGGATTGGTGATTACTTCAACTCGTTCAATTCTATCAGCAGATATTTGGTCAAGCAAAAGTGTACTAGGTTTTCCATCAACATAAATAGTGGCAGAATTTTGGCGAAGCAATGCATTGCCACTCTCATCAATTGTTACAGAAGGAACGTTTTTCATTACATCTAAAGCGGTACCTCCATTGGTTACAATGTTTTTGTCTACATTAAAAACTTTACGATCAATATTCATTTCTACTACACTTTTTTCACCAGACACTTCTACTTCATTTAATAGCTGCGCATCTATAGCCATATTTAAATCACCAATATCCTGTTCTTCATTTTGAGGTGTTATTAAAATATTTTTTTGAATTGTTGCAAATCCAATTGATTTGATATTTAAATTGAAGTTGCCAAATGGAAGGTTTTCCAAATTGAATTCTCCATTTATTTTAGTTAAAATACCGGTAATTAAACTGTCATTTTTAAGTATCGTTACTGAAGCAAACGGAATCGGCTCCTTTGTTTTTGTTTCTGTTACCTTTCCATATATTCGTCCAGTTTCGGCCGATTTATGGTTGTCTGGTTTTTGTGCAAACAAAAAAATATTTATAAAAAGAAGAATTAAAAATAAAATCTGTTTTGTCATTATTTGCTACTGTTTTGTATGCCTCTTAACCTGCGAATATAAGTTTATTTTTTTTAATTTGATTATCTCAACAGTGTTACTATTCCCTTATAATTATGTTCCTGATTTTTAATATCTGTAACTATAATCGAATAAACATATACATCTCTTTGTGCAATTTCAGTTCCGTTATTTATTTTTCCATCCCATGCTTTATAAATGTCATTTGAAAAGAAAATCAAATTTCCCCAACGATCAAAAATTTGCATTTTGTAGTTTAATATGTATAAGCCTTTACCTGCAAATGTTTCGTTTATATCATCATCATTTGGAGAAAAGGAGTTTGGTATATAAAATACAAAATCAGGTTCAATATTAATTTGCTGATAAGCGGTGTCTGCACACCCTAATTGGCTGGTCGTTATAAGTGTAATAATAAAGATACCTGTATCTTGAAATATATGAGGTGCTGGGGTAAATAAGCTGCTGGTATCAAGGTCGCCAAAATTCCAAAACCAAAATGATGCTCCTGCTGAAAGGTTTGTAATGGAAATGATGGGGTTAATAATTGTTTCTGTTTTAGGCTCCACTGAAAAATTTGCAAAAGGTTTAGGGAAAACGCTTATGTAATTATTTTTCGACAAGGCGCTTATGCACCCACTATCAGAAGTTACAGATAATTGAGGGGTGTAAAATAGAGTGCTAGATACAGAATCGTTGGCATAGCAATAAATAGTATTCTCATTAGTAATTGTTTGACTGCCATCGCCAAAGTCCCATAAAAATGAATTGTTATTTCCAGTAAAAATAGAGGATGTGTTTTGAAAATTAATACATAAAGGTTCGCAACCACTGCTGTCATTGCTTGTAAAGCTAACATACGGATTGGGATTAATAACACTTGTTTTTGATGCCGAATCTACACAACCAAAATATGAAATGCTGGTTAGCATAACTATGTAAGAGCCTGATCCTGGGAAAATGTGTGTAGCATTTGAATTTGTATTTATTAAACTGCCGTCATTAAAATCCCATGTCGAGGAAAGTATTGTATCTGTTATTGGAATGGTAGATAAATTAGTGAAATTAACCACACTTCCATCACATACATTTGGAGAACTAAATTGGATAATAGGTAAAGGGTGGACTACTGTATTTTTAACTACAGTGTCTTTGCACCCTTCAAAAGAAATTGCAACAAGGCTAACTGAAAACGAACTTGCATTTGAATAATTGTGCGATGGCTGTTGGTTAGTATCTACTGGACTTAAATCACCAAAATCCCATTCCCAATTTGTAACATTTCCAGAAGCAACACTTGACGAGTCATTAAAATACATTAATTGATTGAAGCATATATTTGTAAAGCTGAAATCTGCTATTGGCATTGGAAATACGGTTATCGTATCCATAAAGATGCCTTGGCAACCAAGGTTGGAGGATTGCGTAGTTAAAGTAACAATATAATCACCTGGAGTAGGATACATGTGGTTCTCGTTCCATATGCTTGTATTAATAGAAGAATTGTCGCCATAATCCCACGAATAACTTGATATTGTACCCATTGTTGGATTTGTAGATATGTTAACAAAATTTGCAGAATCTAATAAACAGGTATTGTTAAATGTGAATAAACTATTAGGTGGATCATAGATATTTATTGGAATATTTGCTACTGAGGAGCAGCCATCTATTGTATTTGTTACTAGAGTAACATTAAATATTCCATAACTGGGATATAAATGCGACGGGTTAATAATATTTGAAGTAGTCCCTCCATAGCCAAATACCCATAAATAGGAGCTTATTGATGTGGATAAATCTACAGAGGAATTATTTATAAAAAATATCGAATCTGTAAAACAAACATCGGTATGATTAAAATCTGCTATTGGATTATAAAATACTTCAATGGATTTAATTATAGTATCAGAACAGCCATAATTATTATTTATATTTAAAGTAACGGTATCTAAACCGGCATTCAAATAAATATAAAATGGGTTTTGTAAATTATTTGAAAGACTCCCATCGCCCATGTTCCATAACCATTCGGTAATTGTGCCCGACAAAGTAGTGGAGCTATCTGTGAACACTGTTGCATTTCCATTACACACTTTCGTTGAAGAAAAATTTGCAACAGGCTTAGGGTTTACTGTAATTAAAACATCTCCCGCTTGAGGGTTTGTGCAAGTTGCAATATTCGCATCTTTTACACTTATTAAAGTATAAGTAAAAACTCCCGCTGTATCGGTTGGAGCGGCTATTGTTACGCTATCCCCTAAAATACTATTTATAGCCGGCTGTATTATTCCATTAATTGAATATGTAAAAGTATAGGGAGCCACTCCTCCATATCCAATTAATGTTATCATTGGAGAATAGTAGTTTTGGCAAACAAATGCTGTCCCATCAATTGTCCCTGTCGGTAAAGGGTCTATAATTACTGTGGTACTTCCACTCTGCGCCATTTCGCAGTTAGTGGTGCTTGAATCCATTACACTTATTAAATTGTATGTGAAGGACCCTGCTGCTAATGTTGGCGCATAGATAAAGGCTGAATCACCATTAGTGCTAATTATTGTTTGGTTAATGCCGCCATTAATATTATAGGTAAAGGTATATGGACTAATACCTGTAAACCCTATTAAGTAAACAATTGGTTCTGTTGCGTCCTTGCACACTTCTGTACCCCCTTCTATAATGGCAGTAGGTAAAGGATTTATGGTAACTGTTGTACTTCCATTTTGCACTTGCGAACAAGTTGTTGAACTAGCATCTTGTACACTTAATAATTCGTATATAAATGTTCCCGCAATATTTGTTGAAACAGCCAATAATACGCTACTATCGCTTGTCGTTGTTATTGTTAATGCCGGGCCACCATTTATTGTATAGGTGAATGTGAAGGGCGCTGTGCCTATAGATCCAGCAAATAGAATGTTGGGCGAAACTTCCCCCACACATGCTTCCGCTAACCCATCAATAGATATTGATGCAACAGGGTAAGGGTTTACTATAATTGTTGCACTATCATTTAGTACTTGAGAACAATTGGTTGAGCTGGAGTCTTCTATGTTTATTAAGTTGTATACATAAATCCCAGGCAAGTTTGTTGGCGCTATAACTATTGCTGTATCTCCATTGCTTGAACTTACTGTTTGATTGACACCACCATTAATATTATATGTAAAAATATAAGGCGCAATGCTTCCTGATCCAATTAGTGTAATATTGGAAGTGGCTGAGCTTGCACAAATATCCAATGACCCTAAAATATTGCCTGTAGGAAGAGGATTTGCTGTGATTGAAATAGTGTCTTTTGAAATACAGTTTATTCGATTTGTAGATAGAATATAACTGGTCGAAATGGGTGTACTTGTGGTGTTTGAGGTAGTTAAAGTTGCATTTGAAATATTTGGATCATTTAAGTTTATGGATGGTGTCCAATTATATGTATAGCCGTTCACTGGCGCAGTGCTAAGTATTATTGTTTTTTCTGCACAAAGGGTGCTGTCGTTAAATAAGCTAATCAAGTTTAAGTTAATGAGTAATTCAGAATAATCGCAAACACAAAAGTTTATTAAAGGATCAATAACAGCTATAATTGAACACGCTTTTCCTGAGGGGACATAAAAAGTTGAGGTAAACCGCATTGTACTGTCTTTTGGGATTAATAGCGTGTCTTCTGCCAAAAACTGATCACCTGTATTATAAATGCCATCTCCATTATCGTCAGAAAAAAACTGAACAATAGAATCGGCACTCGAAAGTATAGCCTGACCGGTATTTGTAATATCATAACTCAGCGTTACTAATTCTCCACCCGGAGGATTGGGAATAGCGCTGCCATTTCCATTACTTAGTGATAAATATGCTTTATAGGTAAATACAGGGAGTGAAGTGTCTCCTGTAACTGTTTTTGTTATACAATCGATACCTGTTGTTAAACAGTTAATGGTATTAATGCAATATGTTTCTGCTTCAAAAAATACGATGCCACAGCTAAGTAAAGACGGCTGACCTGTATATTGAAATGTGAAAATACTGCTATCTCCTGCGCTTGTTCCCAATGGTAATTTCCATACTAAATAACTGTTCCCGTTTAAACTATATTGTACTGGCGTCCCATTAATTGGTGAGTTATACAAACCAATAAAAGAACCTGAAATATATTCTACTCCTACGGGCATTTCAATTTGTATCGAATCTGTTTGACCAAAAGCGGAGGGCCCTTCATTGATAACGAATACCCTCATTGTAATGTTTTCTGCACAAGGGGATAGATAAGTAGTTTTTAGTGTTATGTCTGTAGCATATTGCTCTGTGGCTCCTGTAATAGTTAATGGCGGGGATAGAAATATTTCAGACGTTACAGCAAGTCCACAGGCGGTAGCCCCTTTAATAATATATGAAATGCTGCTGCCTGATATATAACCGCAATCTGTTATAGTTTTAAATGTAATTTTAAATGAATTTAATATGGTATCTAATATCCCTTTTAATCCATCAGCTCCAATAAGGCTATCAATTTGACTAATGTCCCATTTCCATACATTTGCTCCCATAAAGCTTGGGTCAGGAATGTTAATGGAAGTATCTGAAACAGGATAATTAAGTTGTGAGGATCCATTTAAGATTGATATGCCATTAGGGAGCGTAGCTTGAAGGGATAGGGCGTATGCCGTTCCTAAAAAAACATTTATTCCCTCAGCACTAAATTCTGCTGTATCGCAAAGTTCAATGCTTGTTGCAGGTGCGGTGCTATTCATTAAAAACCCCGCCGATAAAGGCGTTAAAGTTAATGTGATTTTTTTCGAAACACAAGGATAGTCATTAATGTTTAATGGGTATCCTGCGCTGCAGTTCCATCCCGTATAAACAATAATACTGTCGGGTCCACAAGAAATAAAAGAAGCGGTTATTCTGAAATTCCTAACGGCAGATGCCTCCACAGTCCCAACTTGAAAGATGTTTCCTGATATTGGGATAGTTATATTACTATCTAAATCAACCACCTTTGTTATTGATACCCCAGTAATCATTGGGCCACTTAGCCATGTATTTACTGCATCTGAAATGTTGGAGGTGTTTGATATGCTAATATCCCATGTTGTTGTTGAATCAAGAGCAAAAACCGATGGCAACACGGATTGTAAAAATAAAAATGGTGGCTCATAAATAATTTCATCCGTTGCTGATAAAAAACAGGTATCGCTTCCTAGGCCTGTTAAATAAGTGTTAGGCTCGAATGTCCAATCATATTGAATGTCTTCAGAAACTAAAGGAATCACCTCACAGGATGGCTGAATTACAACTTCTAAATTCCCCATAAAGCCATCATCACTTAAAGGTATTGACCCTCCATAACCTAAGAAATAAGGCTCCACATTAAAAATAAGTGTGTCTGAATTAGGGTTTAATGGTGTTATGGTTTGCCAAGAGCAGGTGTTTGTAAATGTAGTACCAGCTGTCCTTTGCTGGTTGAACCTTGCCGATACAAAATTATATCCAGCAGGTATTTTAGCTGTTAAAATATCGGGGTGGGCCCAATTTCTGTATTCAAATGGAAACAAATTGCCGCCACTATAATTATTGTCATGAGGGCCAATACTAAGATAGTAGCTTTGCGCTATAGTCCTGTTGCCGCAAGAGTTAAAAACATAGCTGTCAGGGCCATGGGAAAGATAAAAATAACCTATAACCGAAACATTTCCATTATAATTGCCACATTGATATTTATCAGATGCTGAAGTGGGATTCGGTATCTCACTTGAGTAAAATTTATTTGTTGAAAAACAATTTAAAATTGGTCCGTTTGTATTTTTAGTAACCTTATATCTGGGCTTAAAAATAAGGGAGTCTGCATTAGTATTTATATATCCAACAGGCAGGCAACCACTATTAATTAAATCAGGGGCACTCAAGTTATATAAGAATGTTTTGGTACTTCCTGTAGTAATTGATGTAGGTGCAAAATTATTGCATGTTGCTAGCAAAACCCCTCCTCTGTATATAAATAATTGTGCATCTAGAAATGTTAAAAGATTTCCATTACTGATTGAAGAATAGGCATAGCAATACTGCAAAGTAGGATGTAAAAAGTTGGTGTTAACAATACCTGTGAAAGCTGCAGTAATGGTGTCGCCAAACATTGCTCTAGTAGTTTTTATTTTTGTGAAATCTAAGCTTCCTGTTCCATCTGGCAGCCCATCTCCACCATTAACTTGGTTGTCTGGCAAACCATAGCTTGTTCGTTTTATTTTATAATTATTAAAAAAAATTCCAAAAGGGCAAGGGTCGGGACAAATAATATTAAAAGGCGCGCTCGTACACGAAACGCCTATTTCACATGCGCAGGTATTGTTTGGTATATAAAAAGATTTAACTGTCAAAGCCGATAAAGTATCTATCCCTGAGCATAGGGAGCAGTTTAGTGAAAGGTTTATTTTTACTTCTGCCTGGTTTAAATTAAAAGGAGGAGGGGAATTAAAAATAGCGGTAACCGTATTTCCTGCTGATGTTACGGAGTTTGGCGTCCAAGTAGTAATACCATTGAGGTTAACAATCCGTATATTCGAATAATTTAAACATGGAAAAGTAGGTAATGTAAATTCAAATTTCCAATACGCTCCAGGCTCAAATGAAAAGGAATTGGTATAGTTGGTAAATAAAAAATTAAAAACACCCGTTTGCCCATTCGTTAAAGTAGAGGGGGAGTCATCATTTGCCAATACACCATAAAGTTGTGAATAAACTCTCCCCCATGTTTCGGCTATTATATAAGTGTTTTGGCATATGTTTTTATATGTTCCTTTATATCGCCAGCCGTTAATATAATTTTGCCCAGTATTTGTACAGAAATTAGGGCAGCAACTATAACTATTCCATTTTAGGTAAATGGTATCTCCTGTATTTATAATTGGTATAGTAATAAATGCTTTCCCTTTTGCTCCTGTCATACAGCCTAAATCTGAGGTAGCTACTGTACTGGTCGGAGAGATTGAACTAGGGCTCGAGTAGAGGCCTGTTTGAATGGTAAAACTATTCGGGTCTATGTTTGATCCAACGTTAGCGTTGTATCCACCGCCGGTGGCTTGGAATATTTCCAATTGAACATTTAGCGCATTTCCTAAACCTTTATTTATTATTTTTAATTGCTGCAAGCTCGCATTTCCAGAACCAAGACAGCTGTTCATCGAAGCTATTGGAGTAATAACCAAAACTGGAAGGTAATTAGGAAATAATACATTTGCACTTGAGGTAGATGATTGACAGGCATTTACACCGCAGCCCCAAAACACCTTAAATGCCGATGAGGCCGCAATACAGTTTTGAATGTTTACTGTTTCACAAATGACAATACTTTCACCTGTTTCAAAAAAACTATCGCCGTCACCAATAGTTAAAAAATCATTTCCGCTTAATATAATTTTCGCTGTTAGTCCAATATTTGTTAGTGTTCCCTTATCCGTTGATGTAATTTGTATTCCAGAACCATGGATATCCGTTAGAGTAAAATCTGAAAGCTCTCCAAGCCCACTATTAACAATGGTTATACAGCGATTAAAAACGCCCCCTATAGTTCCAATATAAGATTGGTTAGTTACGGTTGAAATCGTAAGAAAGGGTGATTTAATAAGGTAAAGTGAGGTAAGATTACTGTTATAAGTATGATTATTATTGGCGGTATAATTAACTCGGTTAGTGTTTTTTATTATTCCTCCTCCTGCAGCAAATGCTATAGCAGTGCATTGTGCCTTCGCCATATAAGTAATAGTTATGCTGGTCAATGCACTTATATTTGGTAAAACAGCTTTTATAATTCCGCCAAAAGCATTTATGAAAACTCCTCCAACAAGTGAACCAGAAACGTATTGAATACCTGTTGGCAAAGTAATTAACAAGGTGTCGCTGGTAATTAAAAATGGAGATGGGTTATATACATTTACTGTGAAAAGTTTCGCTGAGCCGCAAACAGTTAATTGCGCAGGGGAGTTACTGGTTATGGAAATCATATTCCCTTGAGCAATGCAATTATAATTGATGAAAATAAAAATACCTGTTAATATTTTTTTCATTATTTTTTATTTCATTATCCAAACCTACTAAAAAGTGTGCTTTATTTCAGATTATGTATAGAGTACAATTTTTTTTAAAAAGTTGCATTGCATATCAGCTTTTAAATGCTCTCCAAAATACTCAAAGCGTATAAAAAAAATCGACTTTAATAATTACTTCCGTTGTAACTTTTTTTAGTAAAAAAAACCACTACAACTATATATTATATTGAATGTTTAGCGAATTTAATTTTGGGATAAAATTAAGATTTTAAAATTAGAAACTTAGTTATAAAGTGAAAATTATCTGCGTTTTGGTATTTATTCCTTTAATTAATATAAAGGGGAGTTCTAAAAATTAGACTTTTTTAGGCAGACAAATTTTTAAAAGCT
>CAMBDK010000092.1 GCA_945865315.1 Chitinophaga pinensis
CTTAAATTGTATTGGGCAGGTAAAACAGATAGTGCCTTATTATTGGCAAAAAAAACCATCGAAAAAAAAGAAGCATTTACTAAAAAAGAATTAGCCAATGCCTATGATTTTATGGCCGAGTATAGTTTAGCGAATAATGACTTTACAAAGAACTTAAACTATTTACATCTTCTTTTTGGTGCCAATAAAAACACATCATTAGATAGCGCTTTATATTACGCACGCCTCGCCCACTATACGATTTTGTATTTTATGGGTGATTCTACTTACTATTATTGCACCAAAGCAATAGTTGTTTTTAAAGGAGTTTGCAAAAAAAAACAGGACAGCACGCAACTGTCACGTTATTACAGTTACTTAGGAAACGCGGCACGCAATTCAAAGTATGTGAACGCGCATTTGATTGATTCGGCTATTGCATATAGCAATAACACATTTTTAAAGGCCTTTCATTACCGCCGTTATGCCACTTTTTTAACTGATTTAATCCATGATATTTCGGAAGAAAAATGGAAAGACAAAAAAGTATTAGCAAACTATAAAAAATGTATAAGCTACTTAGCTGTTGCCGAAAAATTAGCAACCAAAATTTACCCAACTAAAAAAAGTGTTTTACATGCCACTATATACAGGATATGGCTGTTAGCAGAACTATATAGAGGGCACGATCGGGAAAGCATAACCTGGGCAGAAAAAGCAAAAAATGCACTTGAATATGTAATACAATACCCTGCTAACTATGAATATTCAGGAATATGTTCGTGGCAAGCAGCCGTTTATATTAATTTATTTGATAAAACAGACAGTATAAAATTTATTTATGCAGCAGAAAAAATACTATTGCAAAGCATACCGGTATGGGAAAAATATTTGGAAACAATTAAAGTAAACAACATCAAAAGTATGAATGATGAATATTCCATTAACCCATATCAAAAATTGATAATCATTTATTTTCAATTATACAAAGCCACAAACAACAAACAATACATTGCCCGCTGCTATGGATTAATAGAATTTATAAAAAATAAAAGAACCGAAAAAAATGCTGATTGTGATTTTAGCATAGCCCATAATAGCAAAAAATTAGACAGCATTTCGAAAATTTGTCAGAAAAAAAATTGTGCAGCTATCAACTATTTTGCAACAAGCGGCCCCGATATTTTATTAGCAATTGTATCATTACCTGATACTACTTTACTAATAGAGTGTTCGAAAAAAAAATATATAAAAATGATAAAAAATGTTGATTTAATCAATGATATTAATTCGTATGTATTAAAAAATGAGATTAAAAGTTTTAAAAAACAAGCGTTTGAATTTTATGATTTATTTTTTGCAAAAATTGATACGGTACTTCAAAAAAATAAAATCACCGATGTGGTAGTTTTACCCGACATGGGTTGGAGTGGGCTAAACTTCGATTTTTTACAAACCGATTCGTGTACCCAAAATGCTGTTTTTCAGTCGGCATTAATTCGAAAATATAAATTTACCTATACTACCAGTGCTCAAAATTTAATGCAGTCATTCGGCAATGTGTTAACATACAAACAACTAAATGTGTTGATGCCACAGTATAATTCCAATTTTTATTCGCAATTACATTCGAGTGATAAATTAATAGATAAGCTCTGTGGAATTTTTAATATCACGAAGATAAATAGCGACAATGTATCGCCCTTTTTTGAAAAAAATAAATTAAACCAATTTATAGGGCATGCAAAAACCAATAACAAATCGATAGAGCAGTTCTTAATTTTAAGTGATAGTGCGGCCATCAGTAGTAGCAATGTTTTAAAAAATAATTTGGAAGGAAGCAGTTATTTATTAAATGCCTGTAGCAGCAATATAGGTAAGCGAGAGCGTTACGACAAAATTAACAGCTTGCCTTATCAATTTATACACCAGCATGCAATTGCTGTTATAAGTAGCATGTGGCAATTGGACGATCATGAAAATGCCGAATTTCTAGAGGTGTTTTATAATTTTATGGCTAAAGATTTGGCTGCTTCGGATGCCTTGTATAAAACCAAGCTGTTTTTTTTAGAAAAAAAATATCCCCCAGCTATGTGGGCAGCATACTTATATTATGGCAACGATTTTTATTTAAACAAAAAACAACCTTTTAATCTGCCACTTTATGCGTGTTACTTTTTAATTATTTTAATTGTTCTGCTTTTGTACTTCAAGTACATTAAAAAAAGAAGTAAAAAAAACATTGCTCCAATAAATATTTATTAATTGAGAAATGTATTATAATCCTGCCATTAGCTTGTTTTTGTGATAATGTATTGCATAACTAAAGGTGTTTTTTTGCGAATCTTTTACTTTTAAATTTAGCTTGCACGAGAGTTTTCCGTTAGGCTCATCTAGTTTTACGCAATCGCTTTTTAAGCCATAAAAAAATATTTTTTGCTGTTAGCCATTTAATGATGCCTTGCTCCTCCTTGTTTTCTTTGTTTTGAATTATATTGGCTCTCCCGTTATTTGTTCTAAAACTTTTTGGTACAAGTCGAACAATTCATCGCCATCAATATTTTTTTTTATACAATTAGGACAAAGAACATTCGAAATCCTTTGTTTCCAATCGCCATAAAGCATAAACTGCTCCTCATCCCATACATTTCCTTTATTACACCCAATACATTTTTTAAATTTTTTCATTTGTATTTTTTTACAAATTTACATTTATTAGCGTAGCTCTTATTTGATTTTAATAAAATGAATACATTAAAACAAAAGAAAATAAAAAATTGTAATAAACAAAAAGATGAAAATAATAATCTAATTTTAATAATGTTAGGATTTATAAATTAAATTTGTAACAATATAAAACAATCATTTATTCTGACGAAAGCTTTATTATTAATTAGTGCCTGTCCATAGAGTCGGCATTTAAACTTAGAACGTCATTGCGAAGGAGGTACGACTGAAGCAATCTCACACCAATATATGAGATTGCTTCGGCTAAAAAAGCCTCGCAATGATCACCGTTATTGGCTTTGTTTCAAATAAAACAATTTTGGTTCAAAAATTTGAAATCCAGAATTCTGAAGCTTAAAATTTGCATAATTTGAAAATTTTTGACTCTATGGACAGACAGTAATTAATCGCTTAGTAAAGCTTTCAAAATAATTTCGACAAAATAGATATATTAATAAAAACAGATGTTTTCATTTTTTTTCAAAAAATATGCTTATGAAAACCTGCGTGAGGAATGAACAAACGCGATGCAGGGTTGCAGGTGGGGAGGAATCGTTTGTTCTTGATTTTTTGTTTCTTTTGTATCAAGACAAAAGAAAAATACACAGCTTTTGAACCATTTAATTTGCGGGAGTTATTTCGAAAACTTCACTTAGGAAACAATTCTGTTTTTTAAACCTCAAACTCTCCCTCTCCTTGAAAAAGGAGAGGGAGAGTTTGGAATCAGCCTTAACTTTTATAATGTCTAATATTTACTTTACAAAAAACTACAACAATAATTCAATGATATACAATAAAATAACACCATTAATAATAGAAAAGCTAAAACAAATAGTTGGAGAATCCTATATTTTTTTCGACTCTGAAAGTCTTGCTGCATACGGACACGACGAAACAGAAAAACTGCTTTTTCTGCCTGAAATAGTTATTAAGCCGCGCACAGCCAAAGAAATTGGAGCTATATTAATAATTGCAAATTATGAATTGATACCCGTTACACCGCGGGGAGCTGGCACAGGTTTAAGTGGTGGCGCTTTACCCATTTATGGAGGTATAATAATTTCGATGGAAAGATTTAATCAGATATTGGAAATAGATGAGCTTAATTTACAAGCCACCGTTGAACCTGGTGTTATTAATGAAGTTTTTCAAAATGCAGTTATTGAACTTGGCTTGTTTTATCCTCCCGATCCGGCTAGTAAAGGAAGTTGCTTTATAGGTGGTAATGTTGCTGAAAGTGCTGGAGGGCCAAAATGTGTAAAATATGGAACAACCAAAGATTATATCCTGAATTTGGAGGTAGTACTTCCAACAGGAGAAATAATACTTACAGGAGCAAATACACTAAAAAATGCTACTGGATATAATTTAACCCAATTAATGGTAGGTAGCGAAGGAACACTAGGTATCGTTACTAAAATATTTGTAAAACTATTACCTTATCCAAAACATAATTTATTGATACTGGTTCCTTTTAGGAGTTTAGATGAGGCCTGCTCTGCAGTTAGCCAGGTATTTAGAGAAGGTTTTATTCCATCGGCAATGGAATTGATGGAGCGTGACGCATTGGATTGGGTGATGCGTTATGTAGAAAGTAGTATTGTAAAATTAGAAAATGACATTCAAGCACATCTATTAATTGAATTGGACGGTAATAATATGGAGGTATTATTAAATGAGATAGAAGCAATTGCCACCCTAATGGGTAAATATAATATTGCAGACATTTTGTTTGCTGAATCGGATGCTCAAAAAAAAGAGCTTTGGAAGTTGCGCCGAAATATCAATGAGGCTGTTACCTCCAATGCCATCAGCAAAGAGCAGGATACTGTGGTGCCCAGGGCCGAACTTCCTAAACTTGTAAAAGGCATAAAAAAGATTGGCGAAAACTATAATATTAAAACCGTTTGTTATGGACATGCTGGCGATGGTAATTTACACATTCGAATAATAAAAGGTGATTTATCAGACGAGCAGTGGAATGGACAATATATTAAAAAAGCTATCGCTGAAATATTTCTTTTGTGCAAACAATTAAATGGCACCATTAGCGGGGAACATGGCATCGGATTAATTCAGCAAGAGTATATGGGCATAGTTTTTTCTGAAAAAGCCCTTAATCTGCAAAAAGGAATTAAAAAAGCATTCGACCCTAATAGCATTCTAAATCCCGGGAAAATGTTTGGGTGAAATTTAAAATAATTTTATTCAAATTAAATAGTGCCCCAAGCCGATTGTATTTTATATATATTAATTACTAGAAACCTCATCCACCACCATACCCATTGAACAGAACTTCTCTATGCGTTGTTCAACAAGTTTTTTGGAATTTAATTTTTCTAATTTAGCAATTTGCTTTAAAATCTCGTCTTTTACTGTTTGAAATATTTCTTCATGATTAGTATGCGCGCCACCTAAAGGTTCGGCAATAATTCCATCTATCATTTTATTCTCCAACATATCCTGAGGAGTTAATTTCAAAGCTTCAGCTGCACGTTCTTTGTTATTCCAATTGCGCCATAATATAGAGGAACACGATTCGGGTGAAATAACAGAATACCAAGTATTTTCAAGCATCAATACTTTATCGCCAATCCCAATTCCTAATGCTCCTCCCGAAGCACCTTCACCTATAATGATGCAAATAACAGGAACTTTCAATTGTGCCATTTCAAATAAATTACGAGCGATGGCTTCCCCCTGCCCTCTTTCTTCAGCTTCTAATCCAGGATAAGCTCCTGGTGTATCTATAAATGTAACAATAGGTTTGTTGAACTTTTCAGCTAATTTCATCAAGCGCAATGCTTTACGGTACCCTTCAGGGTTAGCCATGCCAAACCTGCGTATCTGGCGCATTTTAGTATTTATCCCCTTCTGTTGTCCTATAAACATAACAGTTTTACCATCCACACTACCAAAACCTCCAACCATTGCTTTATCATCTTTTACATTTCGGTCTCCATGCAATTCCGAAAATGTACCATCCGTCACAAAATTAATATATGCCAAAGTATAAGGCCTGTCGGGGTGACGTGAAACTTGAACACGCTCCCATGGTGTAAGACTTCCATAAATTTTGGTTCTAGCTTCTTTAATTTTCAGCTCTATTTCGAGAAGTGTTGCTGATACATCCACCTGACTTTTTTCACCTGCTTGTTTTACTTTTTCTAACTGCTCGAAAAGATCGGCAATTGGTTTTTCGAAACTTAAATAATTCATTGATTTATATTTTTTAGGATGCTAAACTACGAAAAAAATAATAAAAACAGGAATACTGCTTCTATCAATAGATGCAAAGCAATACAATAATTAAAAATTTATCTTCTTATTGTTTTTTTTCTCTATGTAAACCTTTAACGCTTTTTCACCAAACATATAAAATACAACGGGGGTAACAATCATATCAAGAAGTGTAGAGCTTAACAAACCTCCAAGAATAACCGTTGCTACAGGGTATAAAATTTCTTTTCCAGGTGCATTTTTATCTATTGTAAGCGGTATTAAAGCTAATGCAGCCACCAATGAAGTCATCAATACAGGAACCAATCGTTCTAAGGACCCACGAATTATCATTTTTTTATCAAACTTTTCGCCTTCATGTTCTACAAGGTGTATATAATGCGAAATCATCATTATTCCATTTCGTGAAGCTATTCCTGTAAGTGTTATAAACCCAACTAAGGACGCTACTGAAAAAACACCTCCTGTTATCATCACAGCAATAACACTGCCAATAAGCGCTAAAGGAATGTTCAACATAATTTGAAAAACTATTGCCACAGATTTAAAATTTGTATAAAGGACTAAGAAAATTCCAATGAAAGAAAAAATACTTAATATTAATATCATATTTGATGCCGATTTCTGACTTTCAAACTGCCCACCATATGCAATATAATATCCCTGAGGTAATTTATTAATTACATTTTCATTTATTTTATTCTGAATTTCTTTTACAGTGGATCCAAGATCTCTCCCTGCAATATTAAGTGATACCGTAATTCTGCGCTGGGTATTTTCATGATTAATAGTATTGGGGCCATTTTCAAAATAAATATCTGCCACTTCTTTTATTGGAATAACTTTTCCTGAAGGGGTTTCCATTAAAGCTTGCTCTATCACGGATATGTGATTACGATTATTTTCTGGCAATTTCAATACAATATCAAATCTTTTTCTTCCATCAATTAATTGAGAAACAACTTCTCCCTGAAATAATGTTTGTAAATCATTTACCACATCGCCTCGTTTCATACCATAAAATTTAAGTCTTTCTTCCTTTACTTGAATTATTAACTGCGGAACCTGGGTTTGTTTTTCTATTTGTAAATCCACAACACCAGGAATGGGTTCAATAACTGATTTCACTAGTGCAGCAGATTTTCGCAGTTCGAGCAAATCGCTACCGAATATTTTAATTGCTACTTGGGAGCGCAC
Organism: Chitinophaga pinensis; assembly: GCA_945865315.1. Classification (GTDB taxonomy): domain Bacteria; phylum Bacteroidota; class Bacteroidia; order 2-12-FULL-35-15; family 2-12-FULL-35-15; genus 2-12-FULL-35-15. The sequence continues at coordinate 7,144 of CAMBDK010000092.1, forward strand.
TCCAGAAAGCAAATGATCCAAGCGATGAGAAATAGGCTGGCCTATATTTACATTGGCACTTTTAATAAAGGACAGCTTATCTCTTACATCATTTAAAACAAGCTCTTTTGTACGATTGCTTTTTGAATAATCTAAGCCCACATCAATTTCGGAATTACTAACGGGCTCGGCATGTTCATCTAATTCAGCTCGGCCTGTCCTCCTCGATACATATTCTACTTCAGGAACTTTCAACAATTGTTTTTCAGCTATCGTTCCTATTCTGTTTGATTCTACAAGTGATGTTCCTGCGGGTGCTGAAAAATTTATTGTTAATGAGCCTTCGTTGAAAGCAGGTAAAAATTCGGTTCCGAAAAATGGTATTAACGAGCAAGCTATTGCAAACAATAGTATTACAACGGTGATAATTCTTTTAGGCCGCGCTAATCCCCAATGAAGTAATTTAGTATCCTGTTTTTTTAGGAACCGGGCTAATCCACTTTCTGTTTCTTTTTGCTCCATCAATTTCATATTTGGCAGCAAATAATAGCACAATGCAGGAGTAACTGTTAATGAAATTATTAACGATGATACGATAGATGTAATGTATGCAATTCCAAGTGGTGTAAATATTTTTCCCTCCATCCCGCTTAATGAAAAAAGTGGGACAAAAACAAGCACAACGATAATGGTGGCATAAACAATGGAATTTCTTACTTCGCACGATGCTTTATAAATAACAACAATAGAATTTTGTGGTTTTGCAGCGATTCGATTTTCACGCAATCGCCTAAAAACATTTTCAACATCAACAATAGAATCATCTACTATTTCTCCAATAGCAATTGCAACGCCTCCTAGGGTCATCGTATTAATTCCTATTCCTAACCATTTAAAAACAAGTGCTGTAATAATAAGCGAAAGAGGAATAGCTATAATTGATATTATTGTGGTACGGAAATTCATTAAAAATAAAAAGAGGATAATAACAACAAAAATTGAACCGTCCAACAGTGCATCTTTAATGTTTTCAATGGAGGATTGGATAAAATTCGATTGCTTAAACAAATTAGGATTTACTGTTACATCTTTGGGCAGGGTACTTTTTAACTCTTCTAATGCTTTTTCTATTTGAACTGTTAATTCAACCGTAGAGGCTGTAGGCTGCTTTTCGACGGATAATATTACGGCCGGCTTGCCATTTATACTTGCATCCCCCCTTGTATATTTTGCACCCAATTTAACATCCGCCAAATGGGAAAGCAGAATAGGAAAACCTTCCTTCTCTCCTACTAAAGGAGAACTTTTATACCCTACAACAATATTTTCAATTTCCTTTATGCTTTTTAATCTACCTAAATTTCTTATTAAAACTTCTGTTCCCTGGTAGTTAAAAAAATTACCAGTAGTATTTAAATTCGACTTTTGCAATGCATCTTCAATGTTTCTGATTGTTAATCCGGATGCATTTAATTTAGCCAAGGAAACAAGCACCTCATATTGCAATACTTCCCCTCCAATTGGTATTACCTGTGAAACCCCTTTGATAGAAAGTATCCGCTGCCGAATAGTATAATCAGAAATAGTGCGAATTTCTGCAGGGGAAGTGCTGTCAGCCGAAATCCCAATAAGCATAATTTGCCCCATAACGGAACTTATCGGCCCCAGAACAGGTGTAATACCGGGAGGTAAGGAACTTTGAATGCTCTGCAGTTTTTCAGAAACTATCTGCCTTGCCTGCAATATATTTGTAGAATAGTCAAACTCCACGAAAACTAATCCTAATCCAATAGAAGAGTTAGACCGAACATACTCTACCCCGGTAGCCCCATTTAAAGCCGTTTCAACAGGATAAACAACCAATGCCTCTACTTCATCTGGCGACATGCCTACAGCTTCAAGAAAAACAGAAACACGAGGGCGATTTAAATCAGGCAACACATCTACTGGTAAATGAACTGCCGTATATGTTCCTCCAACCATTAAAATTAGAGCTATTGCCATAACCAACAGCCTATTTTGCAAAGAATAATGAATTATTCTATTTAACATATTTAAAAATTAATGTCGGTTTTAAAAAAATTTAATTCTATATACAAAAAATAACAAAATGTGTATTAATTTAGCTATAATATTAGTTTTAACTTCTTCGTTTTTTTATACATCTAAATCAAGATTTTATAAGCTTCGCTATTGCCCCATTTTTTTTGATTGTTGACTTATCTGCAACTTTATTATACAATAATAATAATAAAATTTAAACTAGCGCAGTAGAGAACCATTCAAAAAAAATTATTTTTCTACGCAACTATTGCTCAATTAAATATTGCTAATAACTATTACATAATTATAATGGCATAGCTGATTTAAAACTTATAATTGAACAAAAAAATAATGCCATAATTCATTCATCAGAAAACTCCACACAAACAATTGCCATTGAAAAATCAAATATTGAGATTAAAGCGTATATTGTGATGCTATAAAATATTTTTACTTTTACAGTCCTTGATTAAAGGAAAACTAAATTTAGGCTTTATACAAGTTAAAACATTATGAAATTCCAATTTTTTATACAAAAGCATCATTCAGGGAGTCATTGCGAGGCACGAAGCAATCTCACATCCATCATTAGTTGAGATTGCTTCGACTGAAAATTCTCCCAATGACGCTATAAACAGGCATTAAATTATTTTAATAAATTAACTTATATAAAGTCACATTGATAACAACAAAACATACTTTTCATTTCAGTAGAACATTTTGATTTAAATAAATTGCCATTTTAAGATTTTTAATTCAAATTTTTATATTTTAAAAACAGACTTAAACCAAGTATCATGATCAAAAAATTTATTATGCGCATAGTTTTCTTAATTTTAATCCTCTCCTGCTTGCTGGTTAAATTAAATTATGCACAAGGAAATACAACTGTTTTTGGTACAATAGAAAATGCTTCCAACGACTCTATTATTATAACTTTAGACAAATATTTTCTATCCAAAAAACAAATCATTTATAAAATCCCTATAAAGCAAAATCAGTTTAGCATTGAATTTCAATTAGATAGAAACCGTATTATTGATTTTAGTTACCAAGGTCAACAAATACAGCTTTATGTTGAACCAAAAGATAATTTAGAATTAAAATTCGTTGCAGGACAATTATCTGAAACCATTGTTTTTTCTGGTAAAGCTGAAGCCAACAACCAATTTTTAAAAATATTTGATGCGAAATTCAAAGACGATTTTTCAAGCAATTTGATTGAAGAAAAAATGAAAAGTCTTAGCCTGGATCTATTTGAAATTTCACTATTTGATAATAGAAAAAATGAAAAAGAATTTTACAAAAATTATTCTGGATCAAAATTATTTTCATCGGATTTCAAGATCTATATCGAAAATAAAATCAAATATAATTATCTCAACTTCCTTCTTTCTTTTCCTATTGTAAATGCTAATAAAAGCACGGCCATACTTTCAGTTAACCCATTGCCAGCAATAATACTGGATGTATTAGATAAAAAAAATGTGAGTGATAATGGAGCTATGATTTGTGAATCGTATAGGAATTTTTTAACTTTTTTTGTCACCTATTTTGCTTCCGAATTAAACGAATTTAAAAAATTTAAAGAGTATACGATTTCCACTGAAAAAAAATATGTTATTGCTAGGGATTTTTTGAAAGAGCAAGCCTTCTTATATTATCTTACTAAATTTCTATTGGAAAACGGAGAAAAAACAAATCCTGAAACAGTAAAAAGAATTTATTTGGAAATGGTTAAAGAAGATAAAACAGGGGAATACACAGGCTTTGTAAATGAAAAATTGGGAGCATGGATGAAAACAAAGTTGCCTAAAACAGTAGAAGGGAAATTAGATATAGGATCACCAGAATTTACAATGCAAGGATTTAATAAAAAAGAACTCAGTTTAGCAGATTATAGAGGTAAAGTTATTTATGTGGATTTTTGGGCTAGCTGGTGTGGCCCATGCAGGGAGCAATTTCCATACAGTAAAATGCTTCACGAACAACTAAGCGATAAACAAAAAAAAGAAGTAATTTTTCTTTATATTTCTATTGATAATACCGAAGAAATATGGAAACAAGCTGTTAATAATTTGAAATTAAATGGAGAGCATGCATTGTCCCCTGGTGGATGGAATTCTGTTGTTGCCAAATATTATCAAATTAATAGTATTCCAAGATATATTCTTATTGATAAAAAAGGGAATGTGGTAAACGCAAATGCTACTCGTCCTAGCGATGAAGGTACCTTACAAGATATATTAAAATTATTGAATTAGTTTTTTTATACTTTTTTTTATTTGAAATATTTTCGTTGCTCAAAATAAAATTTGTTACTATCGATTAAATTCATCATTTTTACTAATCATATTATTACGATTATTAAATTAATTATTTAATTACCTTTGAAAGAATTTTAAAAAATGTACGGCCATTAATATATTCCAATTAAAAAATATTGCTTAAATAATAATTTTCTTATTAGCTAAAAAATCATGACGGATAAAATCGAAAACATTGAACATATTTCTTGTTTAATTATAGGAAGTGGTCCTGCCGGCTATGCAGCGGCCATTTATGCCGCCAGGGCGGATATGAAACCAATAATGTACCAAGGTTTGCAGCCCGGTGGACAATTGACTATTACCACAGAAGTAGAAAACTACCCTGGCTACCCTAAAGGCACACAAGGTCCGGAAATGATGGAAGATTTTAAAGCCCAGGCAGAACGTTTTGGCACCGATATTCGTTGGGGATTAGTTACATCGGTTGATTTTAAAGGCCCTATCCATAAAGTTATAATAGACGAAAAAACTACAATCCATGCTGATACAGTTATTATTGCAACAGGTGCAGCCGCAAAGTGGTTAGGAATTGAGTCGGAACAGCGCTTAAATGGTTTTGGGGTATCGGCATGTGCCGTTTGTGATGGTTTCTTTTTTAAAGGACAGGATGTCGCTATTGTTGGTGCTGGCGATACAGCTGCAGAAGAAGCTACTTACCTTGCCAAACTTTGTCGCAAAGTATATATGATTGTTAGAAAAGGTGAAATGCGCGCTTCAAAAACAATGCAGCACCGTGTTGAAAATACTGCTAATATTGAACTAATTTATAACTCAGAAACAAAAGAAATTTTAGGAGAACAAAGTGTTGATGGAGCATTAATTATTAATAATAAAGGAGAGGAACGAAAATTAGATGTTACTGGCTTTTTTGTTGCCATCGGTCACAAACCTAATACTGAGATATTTAAGGGCTGGTTAACGATGGATGAAACTGGCTATATCCAAACGGTTCCTGGTACTAGCAAAACCAATATCCCTGGTATATTTGCAACAGGTGATGCGCAAGACAAAGTATACAGACAAGCTGTAACAGCTGCAGGAAGTGGTTGCATGGGCGCACTCGATGCAGAACGTTATTTGGTTGAAAAAGAATTTTCTCATGTAAGTTAAATAATTTATTAAATTAAAATTTCACATTTTATCTCAATTGTTTTTTTTCTTATCTTTTAGTAACTTTGCAATAAATATATTTTTAATTATTTCTTATTTTTATTAAATGAAAAAACTTTGGTTTATTTTTATTT
>CAMBDK010000093.1 GCA_945865315.1 Chitinophaga pinensis
ATAACTGTACCAGTTCCTATTTCTAAACTTACTAAACCATTGGCGTTGGTGCTTGCTGTATGCGTTTCTACAAAAACAGCGGTACCGGAGGAGGTCCCTTGCAAAATACTTATTTTTATGCCTACTGCCGTAGATACTATAAGTGCATTACTACTGTTGCGAATTACCGCTTGGTAACTCATTTTTTGTGGCGCTTGGGCTAATGAGTTGAAAGTTAAAAGTTGAAAGTTAATAGTTAAAACTATTGTGATTATTAGAGTTTTCATAGTGTTCATTATATGCATAGTATTTGGTTGGGTTTTTAAAAATTATTTTTCTTAATTTGATTTAAAAAAATCGCAGAACTAGTTAAACTATTTTTTTAAAATCAGTGTAAATGTATAATATTTATTTTGATTTAGTGCCTGAAATTTAATCTATCTATCTAACTGTCTATTAGATATTTATTAGTTTTTTATTTTTAATTAGTGTCTGTCCATAGAGTCAACTATTTTCAAATTATGCAAATTTCAAACTTCAGAATTATGGATTTCAAATTTCTGAACCAAAATTGTTTGTTTTGAAATAAAGCCAACAACGGTTGTCATTGCGAGGACTTTTTTTGCCGAAGCAATCTCATAAATTGGTGTGAGATTGCTTCAGTCGTACCTCCTTCGCAATGACGTTCTAAATTTAAATGCGGACTCTATGGACAGACTCCAATTAGTGTAATAATACTTTGGTAGATTCAAGTTATAAATGCATTTTTTTATCCATTAATGATGTTTTCGAAATAATTTCGGCAAAATAGCTATATTAATAAAAACCTATGATTTCATTTTTTTGGAAAAAATATCCTTATAAAAACGCGCGTGAGGAATGAGCAAACGCGATGCAGGGTTGCAGGTAGGGAGGAGTCGTTTGTTCTTTATTTTTTGTTTCTTTTGTATCACGACAAAAGAAAAATACACAGTTTTTGAACCATTTAATTTGTTTCTTTTTTTATCCAGACAGAAGAAAAAGAGACAGTTTTTGAACCATTTAATTTGGGAATTTATTTCGAAAACTTCAATATAGAAATTATATATATTTTAATGTTTTCAAAAATTTCAATTATTGGAATAATTTTTGATAAAATACATTAAATCAAACAATTGATTTATTTTTATTAAAAAAAACGTATTATTATGTAACCAAATTTTAAATTATCCGTATAGAGACAAATAAATAATAGGAATAAATTTTATTAAATAATAAAATATATGAAAAAGACAGCTACAACATTAATTTTATTTAACCTCTTTTTAACTGTTTTCAGTCAAAACATAGTGTTAATGGATGAGTATCATAACATAGTAAGCAATACCACCATAGATATTAACATGGATACAAGCGCAAATTCTACGGAGGAAATTTTAGTAACAAACACTTCATTCATACCTGATACCATCAAGGTAACCCGCACCTTATATAATCTGTCCAATGATGATAAAACGCAATTTTGCTGGGGGGGGTTATGTTACTTGTTTACTACCACTACTTCTAGTCTATCCCTAATTATTAATCCCGGAGATACAGTAAATTTCGCTGAAAATGGATTTCACGCTATTTTTAATTCAGGAGTGACATGTAATACAAGAACTGTACATTATAAATTTTATAATATAAATAACTTTTCAGATTCAACAGGTTTAAGCTTGCGTTATAACTGTTCAACAGGCATTGATGAATCATTAAATAGCTTAAGTGTAATTTCGAATGCATATCCAAATCCAGCCAATTCAATTGTAACTTTTAAATATGACTTAAATGGTTTTTCAAAGAAGGGGAAAATATTATTTTACGATATGATAGGGAATTTGGTAAAAGAAGTAACACTCAATGATAAGCAGGGCGTATCCAAAATAAGTGTTGGAGATATGGAAGCAGGGGTTTATTTTTATTCCTACCTAGTAAACAATGAAATAATAAGCACTAAAAAAATAGTAATAAGTCATGAAGAATGATAGAAAAATAGAAGAGCAGAGCCTAGCAAATGGAAATCTTTATAATCTTATACCAATAACTAAAACATCATCCAGTTGCTCCTTATCGCCTTTCCATTTTTCAAAATAAGAACTTAAATACGCCCCTTGCTCATTCATTGAGGCTTCTTTAATTTCTAATAAAACTTCTCTAAATTTTTTGGTCATCAATTTTTTCCCTTTTTCTCCTCCATCCTGATCGGCATAACCATCAGTAAAAATATAAATAGCATCCCCCTCATTTAATTGAATGGTATGAGTTTCAAAATATTGGAGACTTTCTGTTAATCCACCAATAGCATTTTTAGTACCTTTTATTACATCAATTACCAAAGCATTTTTTCTAATAATCCATATAGGACGATTTGCCCCGGCATAATTTAGAATTTTAGTATTCAAATCTATTGAACAAAGAGCTATATCCATTCCATCTCTAATAAATTCTAAATTTTCTGATTGATGCAAGGATGTTTTAATACCTACATTTAAATGAGAAAGTATTTTACCGGGATTGTCTTCATTTTGAACAGCATCGTTTAAACGTTCGGAACCTATAATACTCATAAATGCACCCGGAACGCCATGACCAGTGCAGTCCATTGCAGCAATAAAAACTAAATTTCTTTTTTTATTAAACCAATAAAAATCACCGCTTACAATATCTTTTGGTTTATATAATACAAAACTATTCTCTAATTCAGAAAAAATATCATTAAGGTTTGGCAAGGTAGCATTTTGAATACGCAATGCGTAATGAATGCTATCGGTAATAGCAATGGTTTTTTCATTAATTATTTTGTATGCAATTTCAATTTTTTTATTATTTATTTGAATTTCCCTATTCTTTAAACTTGTTTTGCGAAAAACAATGACAATAAAAATTAACAGAAAAATTAATACTATAAATCCTATAATTAATGTATTACGTAGTAAAATTTGACTACTAACAATAGCCTTTTGTTTTTCAATTTCTGCATCCTTAATTAAAATATTTTGCTTCTCCTCTTCAACCAAAATAGTATTTTTCAATAAATTTAAATTTACACTATTCACTCTTCTCACCAAAGTATCATTACAGGAAATATAAATTTTATAATAGATAACAGATTTTTTATAATCCTTCAATTTATCATATGTATTTGCCAATGCTCTCGCTACTTCACTCATAATTAAGTAATTTAGATTATTTTCGAGCGAAATAATTTTATAAGCTCTTAATTGATAGCGTATCGCTTCATTAAAATTACCAGATTTTAAAAAATCTTGCCCTATCAAATTACAGAAATATACAATATCATAAATACTGCCAGATTGTTCCGCCAATTCTAATCCTTTTTTTCTTAATTCCTTTACTTTAGCTGTTTCTCCAATGCTTTCATAAATCCTTGATGTTTCATTTAAAGAGGATGCTATTTCCGCTTGATTACCAAGACGCTGTCTTATTTCCAAACTTTTGAGATAATATTGGAGTGCCGAATTCTCCTGAATATTATCATTTTTAATTGCATTATTGCCTTCATAAATATTGCCAATGGCACTCAATAGATAAGAGGAAGCGAGTTCGTTCTTTAATTCAGTATACAATCGTAAACTTTTTAAATAGTATTCCATTGCAGCATTGGGATCTGTTGGCCTAAAAATAAATCCTGTAAACTTATAAATATTTGCAAGCATCTTTTTATATCCATTGGATTCAGCTATTTTCATAGCATCCATAAAATATTTAAGGGATATATCAAACTTTTCCTTCGCATAATAATAATATCCCAAATCTCTTAATGCTATTGCATTACCATGTGTATAATTTAATTTTTGTGATAATTTCAAGGCTTCCTCTCCATAAAATAAGGAATCTGAATAACGAAATAATTTGGAGTAAAGGAGAACACGGTTAGTATCTGCTTTAGATAATTTCAATACATTTTGCAATGAGTCCATTACAATTTTTTGAGCGGACAAATTTTGTTGGCTAAAAAATATAAAAAAAACAAAAAAAGAAAATATAAAGCTAGTTTTTTTCAAAGCAAAAAATAATAATTTATAATAAATCAATCTATATATTTTTTAAGAATATATTTATTGTGGATAAATATAATTATTTTATTTAAAATTTAATCCAAAAATCTTAATTCAGTATCCATATTAAATAATTGTCAACATTCGTTTTCGGGCTGTTGAAAAATTTATTAATCAAATATATTTTAGATAATTATATTTGCAACAATAAAAAAAATATGAACGAAACACTGTTACACAAAAAAATAGCATTACTGTTAGGAATCTCCCAACGACAAGTTATCGCCACTTTAAATTTATTGGATGAAGGGGCTACTATCCCTTTTATTGCTCGTTATAGGAAAGAATTAACAGACAGTATGGACGAAGTGCAGGTTGCAAATGTTCGCGATGAGATGGAACGTTTAAGAGCTATGGAGAAAAGGCGGGAAGCTATTTTAGCATCTATAGAAAGTCAAGGGAAATTAAGTACCGAACTAATAGAACTATTAAGAGGGGCTGAATCATTATCCAAGTTGGAAGATATTTATTTACCATTCAAGCCGAAACGAAGGACACGGGCTGCAATTGCACGCGAAAAAGGATTGGAACCATTTGCGCAACTATTATTTAAACAACAAATATTCGATATTGAAAAAGAAGCCCAGCTTTATTTATCAATAGACAAAGACATAAAAACAACAGACGAAGTATTTTCTGGCGCACGTGATATTATTGCTGAATGGGTAAATGAAAATGCAGAAGCGAGAGAAAAAATCCGAGAATTATTTAAAGAGAAGGCAACTATAAAAAGCAGAGCTTTTAAAAATAAAGAAGAGATAGGCGAAAAGTTTAAAGATTATTTTGAATGGGAAGAATTATTAATATCATGCCCCTCTCATCGAATGTTAGCAATGCGAAGAGGAGAGAATGAAGATATCCTATCTATAATTATTGCTCCACCAAATGATTTAGCAGTAGAAATTTTATATCGTCAATTTATTATTGCAAACAATTCTACTACTGTGCACATTCGACTCGCACTAGAAGACTCCTACGATCGGATGATGCAATTTTCTATTGAATCGGAAATGCGAATTTTCACAAAAGAATTAGCCGATACAAAAGCCATTCAAGTATTTGCAGATAATTTGAGAGAATTATTATTAGCATCTCCCCTCGGTCAAAAAGCAATGTTGGCTATAGATCCAGGATTTCGAACAGGATGCAAGGTAGTAGTATTGGATAAGCAAGGGAAACTATTAGAGGATAGTGTTATTTATCCCCATGAAAAAAATAAGCAGTTTGAAACGAAACAGATAATAATTTCCTTGTGTGCCAAATACAAATTAGAAACAATAGCCATAGGAAATGGTACTGCAGGAAGGGAAACAGAGACATTTGTTCGTACAATCGATAATTTACCTAAGGAAATAAATATTATTATGGTAAATGAAAGCGGGGCATCCATCTATTCGGCTTCAGAAGCTGCTCGTGAAGAGTTTGCAGATAAGGATATTACAGTGCGCGGCGCTGTATCCATAGGACGCCGGTTAGCAGACCCATTAGCCGAACTAGTAAAAATTGACGCTAAATCAATAGGTGTTGGGCAATATCAGCACGATGTAGATCAAATTGAAATTAAGAAAAAATTAGACGAAGTAGTTGAGAGTTGCGTAAACATTGTAGGTGTGGAAGTGAACACAGCTAGCAAACAATTACTATCTTATGTTTCTGGCTTAGGGCCTGTATTAGCTAGAAATATTATTGAATATAGAAATGAAAATGGCCCTTTCAAAACTCGAAAAGAATTATTAAAAGTACCACGGATGGGAGATAAAGCATATGAGCAGGCTGCTGGATTTTTACGTATCCACGATAGTAAACATCCATTGGATAAAAGTGCTGTTCATCCCGAAAGTTATAGTATTGTAGAGAAAATGGCTGCTGATTTAAATTGCTCCATACAGCAATTAATGGCTGAAAAAGAATTGCGCAAAAAAATTATTATTTCCAACTATGTATCAAATAAAATTGGACTGCCTACATTAACAGATATATTAAATGAATTAGAAAAACCAGGACGAGATCCTCGAAAGTCATTTGAAGTATTTGCTTTCGACAAAAGTGTGCATGATATGAAAGATCTTCGCATTGGCATGCGATTACCAGGAATAGTTACTAACGTAACTAACTTCGGTGCCTTTGTAGATATAGGAGTTCACCAAGATGGCTTGATACATATTAGCCAGCTTTCAAATACATTTATTGATGACCCTAACAAAATAATTAAGGTGCAACAGCAAGTGATGGTAATGGTTACCGAAATAGACATCCAACGCAAACGAATTGCTTTATCAATGAAAGAGGAAGCAATTCTGCCAATTCAAAAAGCGAAGCCTATAAATATAGTAGTTAACAAAAATGGTAAAAAAATAATTCCTGAAAATGATTATATCGCACAGCTGGAAGCATTGAGAGAGAAGTTTAAATAAACTTTAGGCACATAAAAACAACAAATAAAATAGCATTAGAAGCATTCAATTATCAAGCTCATCATTCAAAAAATATAAAATTAAAAATTAAAAATCCTCAAAAATACCCAAGCCAAAAAGAGCAAAGTCGTATTTTACTGGATCTATACTATCTAATAACCTTAAATTAGTATCCAATTCAATAACCGCCTTTGCATCATTTTGTTTTCTAACAAGCAATCCTAATTTTCTTGCTATATTTCCCGAATGAACATCTAATGGACAACTTAATTGAGAAGTATGAATGGATTGCCATATACCAAAGTCGACGCCCCTTTTATCATTTCTAACCAGCCATCTCAAATACATATTTATTTTTTTTGCAGCTGAACCTTTAAATGGGTCCGAAATATGTTTAGTTGTTCGCAATGGATGTGGAATTTCAAAAAAAACAATTTTAAAATAGTGTATTGCTGTCTGTAATGTATGCTGCTTAGCATATGTAGAGAATACTTTCTCAAGTCCACCTTTATTTTTATAAATATGTTTTAAGGCAGTAATAAAATATATTAAATCAATTTCGTTAAATGTTCTATGCACATATCCTTCAAATCGCTCTAGCTGTTGCTTTCTGTGAGACATTACAAAATCATAAGGTGATTCGCCTATTAAATCCATCATCCTGTGACCATTTTTAACAATCATTTTTCTGTTACCCCATGAAATTGTTGCCGCTAATAAACCAGCAATTTCAATATCTTCTTTTAACGAATACCTATGGGGAATACTAATGGGGTCGGATTCAATAAAATCAACAGTATTATACTGATTAACTTTCTCATCTAAAAATTCCTTGAGTTGAATTTTGCTTAGCATCTAAAAAGTATTTGAAATGAATATAATAATTCTATTCAATTGTGAAGATAATAAAAATGCTATAAGCTAATATCTTTTTTGGGTGGGGAATGCATTTTGATTTAATTGTTCTACCGAAAAATACAATTTAGTACAGCCCAATGAAATGAAAATAAACAACCTAAAAAAATACAATAAAAACTACATGAATAAATTGTTTTACGATGGAAATAAATTGTTAACATAGATAATTTAAATTTAGAAAAAAATTGCGTACAAGAAACTTTGAATTCATACTCCTAACCAATTATTTTGTCACATACAATTTTTAAAAATGGTTAAAATGCCCAAAAACAGTATTATTCCTAAATTCAATTGAAAAAAATATTACCTTAGCAAAATTTCCAATAATTGTTAATTATATATTTTTTGTAAATTTAATATTCAAAAAAAAGAACCTAAACAATCACAATAAATATGGTATTTCAATCTTTAGGCATTATTGATTCTATTTTAAAAGCAATACAAGAGGAAGGTTATACTTCACCAACTCCTATCCAAACCCAAGCTATACCTATAGTTTTACAAGGAAATGATTTATTAGGCTGCGCACAGACCGGGACAGGAAAAACGGCTGCCTTTGCAATTCCAATCCTGCAATTATTAAGCGTAAATAAACAGTACAACAAAAAGAAAACAATCAGAAGCTTAATTGTTACGCCCACTAGAGAATTAGCAATTCAAATTGGAGAAAGTTTTAAAGCTTATGGCCGACATACAGGCTTAACTTGTACTGTAATATTTGGAGGGGTAAATCAAAACCCACAAACGGCGGCATTGCGCATTGGTGTAGACATACTAATTGCTACACCTGGTCGCCTATTAGACCTTATGAATCAAGGGCATTTAACATTAAATAATGTAGAAATATTTGTACTAGATGAAGCAGACCGCATGTTGGACATGGGTTTTATCCATGATGTAAAAAGGATGCTAGCTGCGCTTCCTAAAAAGAAACAATCGCTTTTCTTTTCTGCTACCATGCCACCAGAAATTGTAAAACTATCCGGCACTATTTTACAAAACCCTTCAAAAGTATCGGTAACTCCCGTTTCATCAACTGTAGATATTATTAAACAATTTATATATTTTGTAGATAAAGGCAATAAAAACGACCTATTAATAGATATATTAAAAAATACAGCAATTAAAACTGCTCTGGTATTTACTCGAACAAAACACGGTGCTGATAAAGTAGTAAAAGTTTTGTTAAAACATGCTATTAAAGCCGAAGCAATACATGGTAACAAATCTCAAAATGCACGCCAAAGAGCATTAACAAATTTTAAAGACCAAACTACTCGTATACTGGTAGCTACAGATATTGCTGCGCGAGGAATAGACGTAGATGAATTAGAATATGTAATAAATTATGAGATGTCCAACATTGCAGAAACCTACGTTCACCGCATTGGAAGGACTGGAAGAGCTGGGGCGAAAGGAACAGCTTATTCATTTTGTGATGCCGAAGAAAAAGAATATTTACGTGATATAGAAAAATTAATTTCAAAAAAAATACCTGTTTTTGAAAACCACCCCTTTCCATTGATGGACCATAACCCTGTGAAAGCTATTAAACAAGCAGGAGGAGGAGGAAACTCTTGGGGCCATTCAAGACCAAAATCTGCAGGTAATAATAATCAAAAAAAGAAATTTGGAAATTCGAAATACGCTAGATAGAATTAATTTTTATTGAAAAAATCAAAATATTTTTGGCAACAATAGCTAAAAAAAGCTATAATTTTAATGCATTTAACTGCTTATCGAGTATTTCTAATCCTTCTGTAAAGGAATGAGGCGTATATCCTAAATTCTCTTTTGCTTTATCAATAATAAAACCTGTATAAGATGGACGCTTTGCAGCCTGATTTAATGTAATTGATTTAATAGGATTTATTAATGATTTATCTAAGTTCCAAAATTCAGCAACTTTATTAACCAATTCTAATATACTCATTGTTTCCTTCCCAGATAAATGATAAATACCTGTTTCACCTTTGTCGGCAATCAAAATACAAGCATCAGCTAAATCTTCGGCAAGTGTTGGTGAACGAAATTGATCATCCACCACATTAATCTTGTTACCTTTAGTTAATTCATCTTTTGCCCAAAGTACAATATTTGAACGGCTCATATTGTCAGCTGTCCCATAAATAATAATGGTACGCGCAATGGTCCAGTTTATTCTACTTTTTTCTACTATTTTCTCTGATTCATATTTTGACAAGGCATAATAACTCAGCGGGTTTGGTATGTCTGTTTCCATATATTCGGATCCTTTTGCGCCATCAAAAATAAAATCAGTAGAAAGGTGAATTAAATGTGGCTTTTCACCGCCTGGTGAACTGGGTTGACTTTCAAGAACCTCAACAATATTTTTAACAGCTGTTACATTTAAATTCCAACATTCATCTAATTGCGCCTCGCAAGCGTCAACATTAGTCATTGCAGCAGTATTTATAACAATATCAGGCGTGTATTTAGCAAATACTTTCTCTACATCTGCCTTGTTTGTTATATCGAGTGTTTTATATAGGTAACCAGCTTGCATATTTAGACGGTTTGGCCCTAATGATGTTGCAATAAGGTGAATATCAGTTCTGCTAACCAAACTAGCAACAAGCTTCTGACCAAGTAATCCATTACAGCCTGTAATTAAAATTTTTTTCATAAAAAAACTAAAGCATTAATATTGGAGAGTCTAAATTTGTAGAAATATTAATAAAACAATTATTTTATTTACCAATGTAGCACTAAATAAATAATTCTTTTAATTTATTAATTTGATCAGTCGTTCCAAGTACAAATAATTTTGCATCAGGAATTATTTTTGTATCAGCAGATGGATTAATAATATAATCGCCATTAGCAGTTTTAAATCCAATAATATTCGCACCAGATTTATTTCTAATTTCTAAATCACTAATAGTTTTATTCTGGAATTCCAAAGACATATTTTCGAATGTTATTTCTTCAAGCCGAATATTATCATCACCCTGTCCGGTAATATAATCAACAAACTCCATAACATCTGGTTTCATAACTAGAGAAGCCATGTGTGCACCACCAAGTTTGTCGGGCATGATAACATTATTGGCACCTGCTATTTTTAATTTTTTATCAGAATTATCTTCCGAAGCTCTACTAATAATTACTAAATTAGGGTTTAAAGCACGTGCAGAAAGGACAATAAATACATTATGCGCATCTACTGGTAAAGTAGTTATCAATGCCTTGGCTCTTGTTATACCCGCTTTCAATAATACCTCATCTAATGTAGCATCCCCCTCCATCATCAAATGGGAATATTTATGATTTACAGAAGACACTATTTCTTTATTTATTTCAAGAACAACAAAACGCGTATCATGTTTTTTTAACACATGAGCAGCCTGTCTACCATTACGGCCGTAACCGCATATAATAACATGGTTTTCTATCTTACCTATTGCTGTCAATAATTTATAATTTTTATAATAATGTTTAAATTCACCATCAATAACATATTTTGAAATAGATGCAATGGCATAAGCAAAAGTACCAAAACTAATTATTATTAAAAATGCCGTAAACAATCTACCATTTGCACTTAATGGATGAACTTCCTGAAATCCAACAGTAGCAACTGTAATAATTGTCATATAAAAGGCATCTAAAAAATTATAGCCCTCAATTCCTATAAAACCAAAAACACCTGTACAAACTATTAATAATAAAAGTCCAAGGGAAATATATATTTTATAAAAATAGGTGTAATTAAACATAATTAAAATTAGAAAAAATTAATTGTTCCTAAAATTTTCTGCCAATATTTATTAAATATCTAATAAGCTAAAGATCCCAAACACTTCTGCGCTTAATACGCCATGGTTTAAAATATTTTTTATGCTCCAATATAAAAGCCATTATAAAATAAATAATGATGGGTGATCCAATGGTGAAAAAAGAAAGATAAATAAAATAAATCCTAATTTTGGTGATACTTATGCCAAGTTTATTACCCCACCATTCACATACACCAAACGCTTGCGTTTCAAACCAATTTTGAATTTTTTTTATCATTAGTTGATTTTTTAGTAATACTAAATTAAGATTTTTTTATCAAATAATTACCAATATTACAATTTAAACATTTTTTATTATTACAATATTCATTTTTTAATTGTAAAAGCGCCTGAGTGGAATAAGCTTTATTAACAGATAGTTTTAACGCAGCCCACTTTTTAATTATTGCATTGTTTTCACCCTCTGTTTGCTCCAAAAACTGCAATGCTCTATTCACATACTTTTCTTCATTTTTATGTTTTCCGAATACAAATAAAAATGGAACGACAGTATTAATTATAATATTATTTACAGAATCTTTTCCTAAACGTTTTTTCAAAAAATTAGCAGGAGGAAGGTCTTTAATAAAATTTGAAATACCTTGATCAAGGCTTAAATCGTTTTGCTGCATAGTGCTTGCCAATAAACTGGAGCTAGCTTTATCAAAAACATAATGATTATGCCAATAATCCGAAACACCTACATTTAATAACTTTTTTAAGTCGACACATTTTTCAGTTTCCATAATTTTGGAGAATAAATGGGAGGAGTTAAAAATAAGATTGGCAAATTGAGCAATGCGTATAGTAGGGAAATTTAATGGCCGCAAGCGTAAAAATTTCCATAAATGAGCATCTATAGCATGTAATTGGAATTTCTGTTTCAAAAAAACATACTCGTTCTGTAGGGCTAATAAATATTTATCTTCCAAATGTTCATTTAATAAACCTGCTTGACCATAAAGTAAAGCCTCAATTTGTAAAATACTGTTTTTATGTTTTCCGAGTATAATGGAAGGTAGAGATTTTGCTAGCAATTCAAAAGGTACAGCATTAGTTTTAAAACCGAAATTACGAGCAAGGTGTTGATAAAAAGTTTCTTCCCAATTATTTTTATTTATTTTTAAGCTTTCAGTAATGGATGTTGATTTAGCTTCTAAGCGTTCCAAAAGTAACCTGTCAAGAGTACTGTTTATAATTATTTCAGGAACTTCACTAATTTGCTTTTCACATGGTATCCAATCGCTATTTGATTTAAAATTTAAATACTTATGAATAATATTATTTTCAATTTTATCTTTAAGTTCTAAAGTTGGTATTAATTCACCTGATTTTCTGTATATTTTTTCATCTGAATTAAATACAACATGCAAAATAACATTATCGTATGCTTTATCCTCTTGATGGTTATGTTTATTCCAATCCTTTGCATTGATATGTAATTCCACATTACCTGCCCATAAAGTATTTCCAATTCTTAACTGTGCATTAAAAAAATCAGGACCAGC
>CAMBDK010000094.1 GCA_945865315.1 Chitinophaga pinensis
TATTATTGGCAGAGATCTGTAAAATTTTAAAGTCAACCAAATAGTCATATATTGCAATTAATTAAAAAAAATAGAACTTTACCAAATGGAATTAATCTACAAAATGTCTAATCAATCTAATGGCTTGATATATAGCGCTTTAAATTCGCTAATATCTCAACATCCTTTAGTAGGTGGTTCGATATTTTGTCTGTGAAGTCCACGAAACAGGATAAACCGCTTGAAAAGGCGGTTTTTCTTTTTTTAGTAACTCCCAATTCGCTTGACAGGTGGTACATTGCGAGAATAACAGAATTTATTTTCGTGGTTCGATAACTATCACTTTTGCGGTCATACAAAAGTCCTTCAGGAAACACCAAATTTTGAATTTACATTTTTTGATTGAATGGAGCCTTATCCCACATTGACGGTAGTTTTAGGCACAAATTAGGTGTTTGTTTTTCGAGGTTCGATAAATCTAAATAGCAACCGGAATTGAAACACAAATCCAAACGGAAGTGATTGTATAAGTGCCACCAAATTTATTAAAGTAATTTAGAAAGTTTGCTGATTTATCGAATAGCCAATCGGAGTAGTATTTTTTTCAGTTTTCTTCCGCTTAAAATTAGTAAAACTTTTTATTGTTTTCTATTTTTAAATGGCCGAACTTTGATGTAGCATATAGTACATCTTATATAACCTAAGAAAACAATATGAAAATCAGGTACAAAATATATTTTATATACTTGAAATACCTTATAGGCATGGCAAAGAGATCGTTCTATACAAAACGTGGGAAAGAAAAACTAGATGAGGTACTGATTACAAAAGCCAATGAAAGAATTAATAAATTAAAAGAGCTGAATTATTAGATATTCGTTATTGTGAATAATATTGTTTTTTTTGAAAATCTTGTTTATTCTTTTGCTTGATTGAAAACAAAATGCACGTTAACAATAGAATTTGTCGATTTGTCAATTAAATATTTTGCAGACCTTAAAATATTAGTAGAAAATTGTTTTGTCCTTCTATTTGAAAAGTTTGTCCTCAATTAATTTCAAATTTTTATTTACAAAGAACATGTCGGGTTCGTGTTTTACTGCTCTTGCTCTTATTTCATAGTTCGGGTCTTCAACATTTGTTTCGTCAAAAAGAATAAGTCCAAGTCCAAATTGTCTGCAAAGTGTATCAAGCCTTGTTATGTCGTCAAGTTGTGAATTACTTGGAACTACGATGTATGATTTGTGAGAAAATATTTTGTAAGCACACGCTTGTCCAAAAGCTATGATAAGTCCGTTGGAGTCAATTTTAATTTCTGCAGAAACAATTTCAGTTTGGAATTGGAGAATGTCGCTGTGTTTAGATTTTCTAATTCCAATAACATCAGGCGTTCCCCACTTGTCACGAAAAATGTTTCCGCCAAGTTCTATTGCATTCGTACATTCTTCAAGTTCGTTTACTAAATAGTCAGCAAATGATTTGTAAAAATCCTCTTCCTTAATTGATTTTGATTTGGTCGGTTTCTTCGTTATCGTTTGTTGGTCGGGTTGCGTTGTAATGTCCTCCCTAAACTTTAACAGCCGAAAAATTCCTCTGTCGGGTTTGTAGATTTTGTCAGGATATGTAATTTCTAAGTCCCAGGTGGCGCCGCTAATTGTGTTCGGGTTAAATGAAGAGTTGCGTTCTAAAATTTTTCTCTTTAAGTCCGAATACCTTATGCCTTCTGCTCTGTCTGCAAGAACGTCAAGTGCAATTTTTTTTATTTTTCCGGTTATTGTTGTTGTCGTTACCATATTTTATTTGTTATTATGTCTCGTCCTGAAAAAAGTTTACACTTTTTGGTTAATAATCCTGTTACAAGTTTACACATTTTTTTTACTCCTAAATACCGTTTACATTTGTTTTACCAGATAAAGCAGAAACGAGCAATGCTGAGGAGCAACTCGTCAGGAATAACCTGATCAGATAGCATATTAATCCGTTATGGCGTTTACACTTCGTAGCGGATTTTTTTTATTATGCATTCTGCTTATGCCTTAAAAAACCTACACCATTATTAGCAGCAGATTATGGTTTCTTTTCATAAACAAACGTCACTTCGTAGTCTTCGTTTATTGGACTTAGTTCTTTCAATATGATTTCTATGGTGTCATAGTAATCGCTTTGTGAATTATAATTTGGTTGTCCAATAGGATAAGTCTTTGATAAATTAAAAACAGGTTGAGTTTGGTTCGTAATTAAAGAAGATAAAAATAATTTGTCTGGGATTGAAATAGGGTTATGATTGGTCCGCTTTGAATTAAAAATAATAACAATGTTGCCTGCTACTTTTGCCCATTCAAGTGGTTTCTTACCGAAATGTGAATTGATTTGAATGATAAAAAATTCAATGTGTCCAAGCGATTTGTCAACAGTAAGATGCCCTGTCTTGTTAGTGTTTGAAAGCATTAAATTTGTCGCACCACCTAAATTAATTAATCTTACTGTTTGGTCAAATATCCCTAAAGGAATTGTGTGTACTTGTGAATTCACCAAGTCTTTAGTTACAACAGAAGTTACCGATACAACTTCTCTACCACCATCTTCTTTTGTCATCACACCTTTAATATCCATTAGAAGAAATTTTTTATAGTATCGTTCACCTAAAGTGCTGCTTGCATTAAAAATTTCAACAGGTTTGCCAAACCAAGGTTGGTACTTGTCGTATAGCTCGATAAATTTTTCGTGTGTCATATTTTGTCGTTTTAAATAGCACTCCAGAACCAATGCCTACCAAATTCCGAAATTATTTTTTATCATTACTTTTCCATAAGGGTTCTTACCAAAATCTTTTGTAAGTTTCGCTTTTAACTCGGCTGTGGTATAAATTTTATTTTTTCCTTTTTTAGGCATTAAGGTTGCCATATCCGGTTTTGTAATTTCAATGCTTTTTGCAAAATAAATAACTCCACCATCTTCAGTCGCAATGCCTAATATAGCACCAGGCAGCCCACAAAAACTTTCCGGACCAATATTTGGAATAATTTCTCCACAATACCATGCATAAATACGAGTACTGTCATTGGCTTGCCATATCGCTTTTCTGCAACTATAACCACAAATAACTCTTTTGTTCTCTGTAATTTTCCATTGGCGAACATTTAAAGTGTCTTCCACAAACAATCTTTCACTCCAAATTTCTTTAATGGTTAACCGATAATTTTTATTGAAATTCTGATACACAATATTTTTACTTGTAGTCCAACTCATCTTTTCCTTTAATTCACTCTCCTGCGGAACAAAAACAGAGATACTATCATTAAAATAAAGTTCAAAAAGATCAGTCTTGTTTTTATCTTCCTCTTTTATCCATTCACGGTATTCATCGCCCTTAAACTTTTTATAAAGATTAGTTTTTCGTTCATACACAATTTTACCGCTTGTAATCTGAGCAATAGAATCGCTTACAGTAAAAAATAAAATACCCAGCAGTAAACCGATTTTAATACTCCTCTTCATCATCTTTTGTTTTATTGCTGTTAAACTTAAAAATTGCTTTTAATAAAATATATCGAGAAATAATATTTGTTTTGTTATCCCTAATTACATTATCCTGAATGCTTCTGGCTGTATTAATATTCTGATTTAAAATATCTGTTGCATCAATTGAAATAATAAAATTTTCCTTTTTAAAGAATGTTTTTTTGAGTGATGCGTTCCAAAGAAAATAATTTATGTTATACCCTTGTGCCCTTTGACTATTGATGGTGTAAACGACATCGGTTTCAAAAATAAATTTCAGTGGCAACTTTAAACGCAAGGATGCATTAAATTTTTGCGCAGTATAAGGTTTGTTGTTTGCCTCATTTAACGTTGAGGTAGGAGAATTAAAATCAAAAATATAGCCTATTCTAAATTCCAGCGTATCAAATTGCAAGTTAACGTCCAACCCTGAACTTGAATTAGCGGTTGTTATAGTGTTTTTTTGCCCATTAATAAAACTGGTATAGTTATTATAATTAAAATTTAGATTAGGAGCTAATTCCAATATTTTGGAGAAAAAAGGGAAACTGCCTCCAATGGTTGCGCCACCATCATAGTTACCATTAACATTGACAGGCGTTGTGATCGTTCTTCCGATGCTATCGAATAGTATAGAATTACTAAAGGCATTATTGGTAGTTGAATAACTTGCACTCGCCCAAATGTATTTGCTAGTAATAGGTTTATAAGCATTATAATCTATTTCGAAATTCTGCTTAAAAGTTGGTAATAAATTAGGGTTTCCGTTTTTAATTTGATTTGGATTTGTATTATCCTGAATAGGTTGTAATTGGTCAATGCTCGGTTGACTGGAAGTTGTTTTATACTTAAAATGGATCCGTGAATTTTCACTAAACTTGTACATATACCTTAAATAAGGCAAAATATTATTAACCGTTTGTTTAATTGTTTGTTGCGTTATTAGATTATTATTAGCTATTGACACCTGACGAATTCTTGAACCTACTATAAAACGTTGCTTTTTAACTTCGTAAATAAATTTTGCACCAAAACGATTAGTCATCCGACTATTTTCAAAATTATTGGAGAATAATGAATCCCGCAAAGCGTATTCGCCATTAGCATAATTAAGAGCATTTTTTTCCTGAAGACCAACGTTAAAATTTAAATTGTACTCAAATTCCAATTTAATTTTTTTTGTGATCGGCTCAATATATGTAACGGTGGCGTTGTTAGACCTGCTGTTGCCGAAATTCGTTTTTTTCTGATTGATGGAATCATTTCCAATAAATGAATTGTTAAAAAAGACATTATTGGAAATTAAAGTTCCTTCAGAAGTATTATTATTTAATATATAATTATAGGATGCTTCCAATAAGCGGTCTTTTTTCTTGAATTTTCTGGTAATTTTGGCAGTAGTATTTAACGTATACCCACTGGCTTTATTTTTATTGTTTATCTCTGTTCTTCTTGATAATATTTCGTCCCCTCCTATGAAATCGGTCAATTCGTTACGATTTGTAGTTGACGAGTTAAAAGCTAACTTGGGTGTAATCACTAATTCGGTTAAGGAATCCAAAGTTTGAACAATACCAAAATTGATACTATGTGATTCATTTAACTGTTTAGAATTACTTCTATTATTGGTGTTGTAAGTGGTATCGGTTAAAAAATATTGAGATGCGGTTTCGGAATTTGCATTTAACTGATTGTTATTATAAGTGTAATTAAAATTCAACTTTGTTTTAGATGAAATTTTATCGGTATAATAAATACCGGATTTTAATGTTTGTGGAATGCCTTGGTTTCTCTCCATTCCATTATAACTATAATCTCCATCCTCATCAGCTTCCCAACCGGAATCCGTAAGGCCAAATTTATACATATCCTCCCAGCCAAAACTTGAGTGAGGTGTATTACTTCCTAAAGCAAAGACCGATATTTTTTGTTTATTTTTAAATTTATTGGCTAAGAATTCCCCTTCATAAAACTTCTCAAAATCACTAGCTCCAATAACTTTTCCGAAAAAACCATTTTTTGCTTCATCCTTCAGTTTAAGATTCATTATTTGCAAAGTTTCATTTCCGCCATCAGATTCATTTTCATTTTTCTTTTCATATACCTGAACCGATTCAACAGCTTTTGCATTCAAATTTTGAGTTGCCATGGTAGGATCGGCACCAAAAAATTCATCACCATCCACTAATACCTGATCAACCTTTTTCCCCTGGGAAGTTATTTTACCTTGCGCATCGACTCTAATACCAGGGAGTTTTTTTAACAGATCTTCTACAGTAGCATTCGGTTTCACCTTAAACGAATCGGCAGTATAAATCAAGGTATCGCCTTTGTAATAAACAGGATCTTTATATGCATAGATTACAATTTCGTTCAAGGCGTGACTCTTGGAAGGAAGTATTATTTTACCGAAATCAAAGGCGTAATTAGTAGAACTTGCAAAAACATAGAAGGACTGATCGCCAAATTTTGGATGAGAAATAATAATTTGAACGGTATCAATCTTCATGTTTTTTAAAGCAAAAAAACCTGTTGCGTCTGCACGTGTGTGGGCAACAAGAACTGAATCTTTAAGTCGCACAGCGATAACAACAGCTGATAACAATGGAGTTTTTGAAATTGTATCTTGTACATTACCCCCAATATTCATTTTTTGAGAAAATATATTAACACTTAGACTAAAAAGGCTGATTGCTAAAACAAGATATTTACGCATACAATAAATTTAAATTAAAACGAATTTAAATTAATAATGTGAGTTTGTAAAAAAAACAAGAAGATTTGTTCTTTTATTGTCAGAAAAAAATAAATGGTGTCCTAGCTAGTCTCTGAGTGAACTGCCAAAAACCTTAGCTTTATGAACAGTTTCAGGTTAATAAAACTGAAAACTTTCAAGCGAATGTTAGCTAATGATGTTTTATCTTTGCAGTGGTAGCGCCTGTTGAATAAGGAGATCGTTCAAAAAAAGCCCCGAAGATTCTTTCATTGCTCACATTCGTTTGTTGAAACTATGCACTTTCAGCGCAAGACTTTCAGTTGCTAAACAGTTTTATTTTTGTCGTCATTGTGAGGATGCTTTTTGCGATCGAAGCAATCTTTCTTATTGAAAGAGATTGCTTCACAAGTGCCTCGTTCGGAATGACGGAATATTTTAAGTATCATGGAAAGAATTTCATTCTTTCTATTTTCTATAAACTATGGACTTTCAGTTCACAGAGTTTGAGTTTGAGTTTGTTTAGTTTAAAGCCTGCCGAAAGGAGGGAATTTCTTTTGTCCTACTAACAGGCCTAAGCCGTTTGTCTTCGCCCTCAAACCTTTATACTCGAAAAAATCAAATTTTCAAGAAAAGAAGCTAATTTTTTTTCGTCTTTCGCACCACCAAAATCTGTTAGTGATGGAAGATTCTGCATATAAAATTTTTGAGAATGGGCCATTTCTATAATGGTAGAAGCTAATGAATACGGATATTTGTACTTCGGATTGTATTCCTTTATAAAACCTGCAATTCTTGCACATAAATCTTTATATGGTTTAAATAACTTTGCCTTATTATCTTCCAAAACGTGTTTGGTAAGAAACGACTTAGCACCTTCACACATTACTATTTCATAAAGCAGTTTTTCATTTATGTGATCGGTAGTCATATCATCTTCAACATGCGCAGACAATAGCTGTATAGCTTTTTTAATTTTTGCTTCCGGATTTTTTATATTGTTGCTATGAAAAATTAAACGATATTCCTGCCAACTCCAATACCAGTCAACGATATAAAGGAGCAAGCGGTGTTTGTTTTCAAAATAGCGGTAAATCCCCGCTTCCGTAGTAGTAATTTCCTCCGCTAATTTTTTAAATGTAAATGCTTCAAATCCAATCTTATGAATAAGGATAATACTATGCTGTATAATCTTCCTGCCCAACTCTGTTTCTTCAGGGTTTCGGAGAAACAGCTTTTCATTCATCTTTATTTTTAAAGATAGCTCCATTGTTGTTAAAAATTGTTAAAATGTAAATGTAACAATATTTTTAATGATAGTAATACTATTTATTAAAATATTTTTACTATTTTTGTCAAAGGATTATATCTGCTATTTTTTTGTATTCTTGCAAAAACAATTATTTCATTTGTCGAAAATTATTACATATTGCCTGCTTATTATATTTTCATTGGCTTACAGCTATGAAACGATAAAATATTTTTCAACAACAATTGGAGATACTTCAATTTGTTGGCTAGACAATTTTGATTGCGAGGAAAAAAGTTCGGAATCAGAAGAATCCAATAAAGAAAATGAGAAACTGAATTTTTCAGAAGACTTGCTTCTTAATCACAAGAATTTGTATAACAATTTAATTGCTTGCTATATAGAGTCTTCTAATAAAGGCTTTAACCAGAGTATTAATTTTTCTTCCTCCGATTACAGCCTACAGGTTTACTCCCCACCCGAAATGTTATAATCAGTCCCGATAATTATCGGGATTCTTACCAAGGCTTCTTTCTGCCCCTGTAAATTTCAAATGCATTTTTTTAAATTATTGATTATATTCATCTTATGGACATTCAAGACCAAATAAAAGCGGGTTTAACTTTTAAATACCTGAAGAGTGATTTACCTGCAAGTATTGTTGTATTTTTTGTTGCACTCCCCTTATGTTTGGGCATTGCCCTCGCATCGGGTGCGCCCTTATTTGCAGGAATTATAGCAGGTATCATAGGGGGTATTGTGGTAGGTGTTGCCAGTGGTTCGCCTTTGGGTGTAAGCGGTCCGGCAGCAGGTTTAGCGGTGATAGTTTTAACATCCATTGCCTCACTTGGGGGTTCTTGGGAAGCCTTTTTACTTGCCGTGGTATTGGCAGGAATTATTCAACTTGTTTTTGGGTATGCCAAAGCAGGTTTTATTGCCTTCTTCTTTCCTTCTTCTGTTATTAAAGGGATGCTTACCGGTATAGGTTTGCTAATTATATTAAAACAAATACCTCACGCATTGGGATGGGACAAAGACGCTGTTGGGGATGATGCTTTTGTTCAAGCCGATGGAGAAAACACATTTTCTGAAATTTTTAAAGCGCTCAACTTTGTAACGCCCGGAGCATTATTAATAGCAGTCGTCTCATTAGCCATACTAATTCTTTGGGATACAGTATTAAGCAAAAAACATAAAATATTTGGGATGATAAACGGTCCGCTTGTAGTAGTTGTTTTGGGAATTGTAATGTTTAATTTATATCAAAACGGAATACTTGATTTTAGTTTAAATGCAAAACAAGTAGTTGCCATACCAGTGCCAATCTCAATTACAGGGTTTTTTAGCCAATTTACTTTCCCCGATTTTTCAGCAATAACAAATTTTGAAGTTTGGAAAATTGCTATTGTAATTGCAATTGTTGCAAGTTTGGAAACGCTTCTGTCTGTGGAAGCAACTGACAAACTTGACCCCGACAAAAGAATTACACCAACAAACAGAGAGTTAAAAGCGCAAGGTTTAGGTAATGTAATTTCTGGTTTAATTGGCGGATTACCTGTTACCCAAGTTATTGTTCGCAGTTCGGCAAATATTTCTTTTGGTGGCAAAACAAAAATGTCTGCAATTATGCATGGTTTTTTTTTACTGATAAGCGCTCTTACAATTGCAAGTGTTTTGAATATGATACCCTTGGCAAGTTTAGCAGCCATTCTATTGATGGTGGGATATAAATTAGCAAAACCAGCTTTGTTCAAACAAATGTATAAATTAGGTTGGGAGCAGTTTATACCTTTCGCAGCTACGGTTGTGGCTATTTTAGCCACCGATTTATTAAAGGGAATTACAATAGGCGTTCTTTTGGGCATCTTCTACACCTTACGTCATAGCTATCGTAATTCACACCACATGAAAAATATTACAACCAATGAAAAAGGGCAGGAAGTGCATCATCTTGTTTTAGCTGAAGAGGTTTCATTTTTTAATAAAGCAAGTGTTATGCAGGTTATGGATGCTATTCCCGCCAATTCAAAAGTGATTATTGACTACTCAAAATCCAAATCTATAGATTATGATGTAATGGAACTGATAATTAATTATGAGAGTAATGCCAAAACAAAAAACATCACCGTTGAGAAAATCAATTTTAAAAATCCCGCTTAATCTACTAACAATTAAAAAAACAAAAAAATGAAAACATTAACAAAGGAAATTCAAACAGCCATTACTCCTAAAATGGCATTAGAATTATTAAAAGACGGAAACGAAAGGTTTGTAAATAATCTAAAAGTAAACCGCAATCTTTTACAACAGGCGAATGAAACATCGGATGGACAACACCCTTTTGCGGTAATTCTTAGTTGCATTGACAGCAGAACCTCTGCCGAACTTATTTTCGACCAAGGGCTTGGTGATGTTTTTAGTGTGCGTATTGCAGGAAACATTATCAATGAAGATATTTTGGGAAGCATGGAATTCGGCTGTAAAGTGGCAGGCTCAAAAATAATTGTTGTGTTGGGGCATACAAAATGCGGTGCAGTAAAAGGAGCTTGCGACCACCTAGAAATGGGTAATCTGACAGCACTACTCACTAAAATAAGACCTGCTGTGGATGACGAAAAAACAACAGTAGAAAATCGCAACTCCAACAATTCTGAATTTGTAGAAAAAGTAGCAGCCATTAATGTAAAACGAACTGTAAAAAACATTATAGAGCGAAGCCCAATTTTAAAAGAAATGATTGAATCAGGAACTATTGGAATTGTAGGTGGGTGTCATAATATTACTAGTGGAAAGGTAGAATTTTATCCCGACACAATGATTATAAATTCAACATTGATAAATGAGTAGCTCGTTGTTTAATCAATATCGTTGCTCAATTATTATTGTGGTACTAATATGCAAGGCTTCATTTGGGCAGTCGCCATCAGGCACAACTGGTAATTGGTTCATGTGTTTTAATCAAACACGTCTGTACAATAAATGGAGCATTCATACAGAAGCGCAATACCGCAGTTTTGAAATCACTCCCAATAGCGAACAACAGCTTTTGCGCGGGGGCATTAATTATCACATAAATACCTCTGCTTTTACAAGTATTGGATATGCTTATGTTGGAAATTATGCTTTTGATAAAGAACAATTGTCGGGTGTTCAGGTTTCCGAAAATCGTATTTGGCAACAGTTTCTTATGCGTAACAATATAGGAAGGTGCTTGTTTGAACACCGCTACCGCCTTGAACAACGATGGATGCAGTCAAAAAATAACAACCGATACCTAAACAGGATAAGATACTTGCTTAGAGTTACAGTTCCGCTTAATAAAAAAGAAATAGAAAAAAACACCTTCTTCTTGAGTTTTTATGACGAAATATTTATCAATCTTTCAGCCACACCATTTGATAGAAACCGATTATACGGAGCAGTGGGATACCAGTTTTTACCAAATGCAAATATTCAACTTGGATACCTTGCTCAAACAGTAAATACTACAACGAAACAATATTTACAGGCTGCGGTTTTTTATAACATTGATTTCAGAAAAAAAGAATGACAAAATTTTCGCACCCAAAATATACATTTCAAATTGGGACATTTAACAAATACCAATAAACAGATTTTAATTCTTGATCAGGGTGGCGTCCTTTGGATGGACATTCAAAAAAAATTAGAACGCAATAGCTATAAGGTTAATATAGAGATTTGCAATACGAATAGTAACATACCACATCTTGTTATTTGTGATGCGGATGCACTATTAAGAAATCTGCTCCTGCAACCGAAGAAGAGGACAAAGATTAAATTTCATTTTGGTTTTGTTTATTTAAAAGCCCGCCGAAAGAGGGGCTTTTTCTTTGTCCTACTAAGTAAATCACAAAACCGTTTGGATATTATCTGCTGCATATTTAAATCTAGCGTTTTCAATTAAGTAAATAAATATCGTAGTGCGAAATAATTTTTATTTAGATGTTAATTATTTATTATTTTTGAGCCCTTGAAAAAAACATCTGCCATCCTACTCCTTTGCATTTTCACCTTTAATTTAGTGGGCCTTTTCTTTATTTTTAAGGTGCAGCAATACCAGGTAAGGCAGGAAATAAAACAACACATTAAAAAAGGTATTCCTGAAAATGAATTAACTCAAATAATTGTTACTCCCGAAAACAAGAATCAACTGAATTGGCAACATGAAAAAGAGTTTCGGTATAAAAGTGAAATGTATGATGTTGTAAAAAAGGAAATAATTGATGACACTACAACCCTTTACTACTGTATTGCTGATAATCAGGAAACAACACTCTTTGCGAATTTAGATGAACAGGTAAAGAAAAATATGAATACTAAAAACAACGGAAATAATCCGGTAAAAAATCTATTCAAACTTCTATCAAATATATATTCTCTGCCGCAAAAATATGCTTGGATTTTGTTTGAAACCAGCACAGTAAATACTTTCGAATATTCTTATTATTATTCCTCCCCCTTACTTGACATAGCAAGCCCTCCGCCAAAAATGGGTTAATAGTTTTTCAAAGCATTTATTGTTTTTGTTTCTGGGTGGCTGCATCGTTTCTATGTCTGCCCTTAACTATTTATTAACCATTAAATTATTTTATTATGAAAAAATTTACATTGACTTTATTGGGCACCATCTGCTCATGGGTTTCATTTGCACAAACTTTGCAGGTTACCGATAAAACCAATATGCAACCATTATTTAATATTGCAATCTATAGCAATAATCCCAAAATGTCAGTTACTACTAATGCACAAGGACAAGCCGATTTAAGTTCTTTTAAAGATGCCGACACCATTTGGTTCAGTAATATAGGTTACATTATAAAAACTTACAGTTACAATGAACTTTCGACTTTAAATTTTAATATTTCACTTTCCGAAAAATCTTTTTCTCTTGATGAAATTGTTGTTTCTGCCAGTCGCTTTGAAGAAAAAAGAAAGGATGTATCACAACCCATTCAGGTTATAAAATCAAAAGAGTTAGCATTTATGAATCAGCGAACAATGGCCGATGTGATGCAAAACTCAGGAAATGTATTGGTTCAGAAAAGTCAGCTTGGAGGAGGAAGCCCAATCATTCGTGGATTTGAAACGAATAAAGTATTGATGGTTGTGGATGGAGTAGTTATGAACAATGCCATATACAGAG
>CAMBDK010000095.1 GCA_945865315.1 Chitinophaga pinensis
CAGCCATCGTAACTAGTGCCTCTTCTCCTACTTCGGGTGTAACAGGCTTAGCCGTGCCGGGTACAGCCAGATTGCGTTGGACAATATCTAATTCTTCTTGTACTGCTTCAACGGATGATGTTGTGATTACTACAAGCGCTTGTGTGGGACCTCCTTGTGCATACAACAGCAGTAATTTGACAGGGAACATTGTTCATATAATTGGCACAGTAGCTCCTGAAAGCAAAACTGTAAATTATGGTCAAACACAAACAAGCCTTTCAGGTGCCAGTAAGTGTTGGATAACTCAAAATTTAGGTTCGACCAATCAGGCGAGTTCAGCTACTGATTTAACAGATGCCGCTGCGGGGTGGTATTGGCAGTTTAACCGTAAGCGGGGATATAAAGCTGGGCCAACTCCGGCATGGACAATAACATCAATAAGTGAAGCGAGCGATTGGCTTGCAGCAAGCGACCCTTGTACTATAGAGCTTGGCACTGGCTGGCGTATTCCTACTCAAACAGAATGGACGAATGTGGATGCGAATGGACTCTGGAATAATCATACAGATAGCTATAATTCGGTACTAAAAATCCATGGCGCAGGGTACTTGTATGACACCAATGGTGCGCTGGAAGGGTGCGGTAGCATCGGCTACTACTGGAGCAGTTCACAGTTTAATAGTATCCTTGGCTGGATCCCATACTTCAGTAGTAGCGACAGCGACAAGGGCCAAAGCATAAAGGCCTTCGGAATCCCGCTCCGTTGCCTTAGAGACTAGGTGTGCCATGAAGCAAATAAAAACACTTGCATTCTATTTGCGTGTTGTTTTCAAGATGGTGGACTGTAAACAAGTCTTGAGTGTAACCAAAATTGCCCCCGTAGGCGCTAAGCTGTGCTTAGTGACGTTACTAATTGTTAAGCTTTGCATCCCATACACAGTAATTCAAACACAGCAATACTAAATCCGTTCATTTAATTTTATAGGACTTTGTTAATTTGCGCTACTCAATCGCCACTCCTGTGTTTGATTTACAAAACCTGGCTCAACAGGGTTGTTGTGAATATAATCCACTTTCTGTTGAATCACCCCCGTAGGCGCTAAGCTGCGCTTAGTGACGTTCCTAATTGTTAAGCTGTGCATCCCATACACAGCACTTCAAACACAGCAATACTAAATCCGTTCATTTAATTTTATAGGACTTTGTTCATTTGCGCTACTCAATCGCCACTCCTGTGTTTGATTTACAAAACCTGGCTCAACAGGGTTGTTGTGAATATAATCCACTTTCTGTTGAATCACTTTGTTGCTATATAAAAAAACGAATGATTATATATTATATTTCCGGCTTAAAATTTCTTTGGTACTTCTACTATTTTGGACTATTGTTTTTATAAAACGAACAATACCCTGTTTATAACTTGCCCCTTTTAGCTAAAATAAACCTTTACATAAATGTAATTTAGCATCGAAAATATCGTTTGCCTAAATATAAAAGCTCTAATATAAAACAGTGCTCATTTAAATAATAAACCAAATTCAAAAAACATGTTAAATTTTATTTTGTTACAGGTAGTTAATCGTTCTGCCAATGCTGTGGCTCAGGTAATTGACACTTCAAAAAATGCCGGTGGCTTAGCACCCATAATTGCTAATCAACCTAGCGAAGCATCGCTTTCATTGCTTGATTTAATTATGAAGGGCGGCTTTATAATGATTCCTTTGGGAGTGCTTTCTGTTCTTACTGTTTATTTCTTTTTTGAGCGTTTTATGGTACTTAAAAAATCCTCGAAATTAGACCCCAATTTTATGAATAACATCAAAGATTATATTCATAATGGAAATAAGGACGCCGCAAAAGCATTGTGTCGTAATTCGGCTAGCCCGGCGGCACGAATAATTGAAAAAGGGGTTTCGAGAATTGGTAAGCCACTTAAAGAAATTGAAGAGGCGATGGAAAGTGTTGGTAAATTAGAAATAAATCGTTTGGAAAAAAATTTAAGTGTATTAAGTTTGATAGGACGCATAGGGCCTATTCTCGGTTTTGTAGGGACAATTGCCGGTGTTATTAAAATTTTTTACGATATTTCCTTAACCGACAACATTAGTATTGGTGTTATTTCAACAGGTTTATACCAAAAGATGATTACAAGCGCAACCGGCTTAACAATAGGATTAACAGCTTTTATAGCTTATTATATACTCAATTCTATACTTGATAGTGTTATCAACAATATGGAGGAAGCTTCAACAGAATTTGTGGATATGCTCCAGGAACAATCAAAATAATCGCAGCAGCTTGTAATTTATAATAGTGTAAAAATTTAAAAACAATATTTTAATAAAACTGTTATTCGAAGATGAAAATAAAACGCAGACACAAGGAGGGTGCCGAAGTAAGCACAGAGTCGCTTAATGATATTATGTTTTTTTTATTGTTGTTCTTTCTTATTATTTCTACATTGGCCAACCCAAGCATCATTAAATTAACATTACCTAACTCAAAGTCGGCAGAGCAGCTGCAAAAGCAACAGGTTACAATTACTGTGGGTGCCGATCACCAATATTTTGTAAATAAAACACCAATACCATTTGCTGATTTAGAAAACGCATTAAAAATAGAGCTAGACCGAACCCTTTCGCCAACAGTTATATTAAAACTTGATAACAGCCTGTCGATTCAGGATTTGGCAGATGTAATGCAAATAGGCTATAGCTTAGGAGTGAAAATGGTATTGGCAACAAAAGCTACAAATAAATAATGAATACGGCAGCCGAAAAAAAAAATAAATATTTTGCAATGGCATTCACTTTGGGCTTCCACGCTTTTTTGTTATTGCTTTTTATTTTTATTGTTTTTATTACCCCCATCCCTCCTTTTGAAATTAAAGCTGTGCCAGAAGTTATGCTCGATTTAGGCATGGAGGGCCTCGGCAATGCCGATGCTGGTGGTTCTGGACAAAATGAAAACGATATTAAAACAAGCGAAACAACAAAGCCATCACCATTGGTTACCGAGGAGAACAGTGTTATTACCGATGAAACAGAAACTGTTGTCAGCGTTAAAAAAAGTGTAGTGAAAGTGAAAGAAGTGAAAGCAGAAATAGTAAAGATTGAAGAGCCTAAAACAAGCACAGAGTTATTAAGCGCTTTGGCAATTTTAAAAAACAAAAAAAAACATACCGGTAAGGGTGTTGGCGGTGGTAATACCGGCGGGTCGGGAGAGGGCACCAAACAAGGTGTTGGAAATGGCGATGATACCGGCCACGGAAACAATACCATAGGATATAATGGCAAGGGAGGCTATGATTTGAATGGACGTGTTTTATTGAAAAAGCCAGAAAGAATGACCGATTCAGAGGAGGATGGCGTAGTGGTGGTTCAAATAATAGTAGACGAGGGAGGAAAAGTAATAAAAGCCACTCCAGGACAAAGAGGCTCTACCACTACAAGCGCTAATTTATATGCAAAAGCACGGCAGGCAGCGCTTTCTGCAAAATTTAACGCCAGCCCAGATGGGGCGCAAGAGCAGCGAGGGACCTATACGTTTGTATTTACTCTTGAATAATTTTTGTTTATTTTCCGATAATTTTTATAGTCCCTTATCATTACTAATTCGAATAATATATAGTAGACTTTATATAAGGGAAGTTCTAAAAATTGCCTTTTTGTCGTTAGACTTCATTTTTAAAATGCTCATTTACCCAAGTAAACTCCGCTTTTAAAAATTTGTGTGCCTAAAAAAGTCTAATTTTTAGAACTCCCCATAAGTTAATTTATTAAAATAATTTAATGCCTGTTTGGAGCGTCATTGCGAGACTTTTCAGTCGAAGCAATCTCAACTAATGATGGATGTGAGATTGCTACGTACCTCGCAATGACGCTCTGAATGATATTTTTGTATAAAAAACTGGAATTTCATAACATTTTAACTTGTATAAAGTCTAGTATGTTAAATTTGCAATAAAATAAATAATATGGAAAATCTAAGCCTCTATTTAAAAGCTTTACACATCATTTTTGTAGTTACATGGTTTGCGGGGTTGTTTTATATTGTACGTTTATTTATTTATCATACAGAAGCTGAATCTAAAGGGGAGCAAGAAAAAAATATTTTACAAAATCAATTTAAAATCATGGAAAAGCGGCTTTGGTATGGAATAGCTTGGCCTTCTATGCTTATCACACTTTTATTAGGAGGCTGGATGCTTTGGGAAAACAGTTCTTTTTTATTGCAGGCATATTTTATATTAAAATTATGCTTTGTTGGGGGCCTAGTTTTATACCATATTAAGTGCCATTTAATGTTTAAGCAATTACAAAATAATATAATAAAGCATACCTCCTTTAAGCTGCGTTTATGGAATGAATTAGCTACACTTTTTTTGGTTTCTATAGTTTTTTTAATAGTATTAAAAAGCAATACCGGATTTATATGGGGAATACTTGGCTTGCTTGTTTTTTCGGTTACAATGTTACTTGCTATAAAAATATATAGGGGAGGCAGAAAAAATTAGTTATTGCTAAATCTTGCGATATCAACTTCTTTGTCAAGCACAGTTTTATTTTCCAGGAAATCGGCAAATTGATTAGCAAAAAATGGTGCTAACATTACACCTTTGGTTCCCATACCATTAAATATACCAAGGGAAGGGAAATGTTTGTGCATACCAATAAGTGGTCTTCTGTCAAGAACTGTAGGCCTTATACCCGCTTGCTGTATAACTATTTCGTATGGAACTTTAAAAATTTTATCTAGTTTTTCTATTAAGAAATTCTTGCCTGCCGCTGTTGTATTTTCAGATAGGTCGGTCCACTCATAGGTAGCACCTACTTTAAAAAAATTATTGCCGAGGGGCAAAACAAAAACACCTTTATTAATAACCTTATCGGCAAAAGACAGCTCATCTTCCAGCGGCATTGGTATTTTTATTGTAAGGAGCTCCCCCTTGGTTAATTTAAAAGGCAGCCAATTAAAATAGGGGTTATGAATAGTTTTATAGCCCTCACAAAAAATAAGCTTATCGGCATTAATATTTTTATAGTTGACAGAATGATCAGTAAATGTTAATTTATCATACTCGAAAATTTCATCTATGTGTTGTTTGTTAATTTTAAAATAATTTTCGAAGGAATTTAAAAATAAGGAAGTGTTTAAATTACCGGCATCTATTACTTCCGAGGATTCTCCAGCAGAATTGTAATGTATCAAGTCCTTTAAAAAATTATTTTGGATGGTTTTACTTAAATACCTACCAACATCCTCCTTGCTTTTTTTTAACCACAAAACTTTTTCTTGCTCCTCCGAAAATAATTTTACAATTTGTTTTTTAAAATAAAAATGCTCTCCCAATAAAGTTTCAGAATCAACATAAAACTTGTCCATAAAAGAAATTAATTCGTCGGCCTTCCAGCTTTTCACCAAACGCTTAAATACAACAGGGTTATACAGTCCGGCAGCTACCATAGAAGCACTTGAGGATTTACAATCATTAATAATAATAATTGATTTACCGCTTTTAATAAGTGTTTGTGCAAGTATTGTTCCGGCTAAGCCTTGCCCAACAATTATATAGTTAACAGAGGTTTTCAAAATTAATTTGTATTGGTGTTGTCAATTCTAAACAAGAACGTCCCACTTAATGGTGGGACGTTATCGTTTAGCAATAAAAAGCTGCAACAAATTATACTATTCAAAAATAATTTTTTTGCTAAATAATTTACCCTCCGAAATAATGTTTATCAAATAGATTCCATTTGGCAAATTACCGCGAGAAAGGTTATATTGCGGAGTATTTATTTTAGCCTCTTCTTTTACCTTTCTTCCTAAGGCGTCATATATGGTAATATTTACATTCTTGCCTAATAATGTTTTTAAATTTAGTGTAATTATATTTTGTGAAGGGTTTGGATAAGCAGTAATTGACTCTTCATTAATATTTAAGTCCTTTAT
The DNA here is from genome assembly GCA_945865315.1 of Chitinophaga pinensis. Lineage (GTDB taxonomy): Bacteria > Bacteroidota > Bacteroidia > 2-12-FULL-35-15 > 2-12-FULL-35-15 > 2-12-FULL-35-15. Next base: position 5,935 of record CAMBDK010000095.1, read on the forward strand.
TCCAGTAATGGTAGAGCAAGTTATGGGGGTATTACATGTAAAATGCTCTAAAAAATCGCGTATTAGAACAACCGAAGTGTCATAAACCCCAGGTGTACCGCCTTCTGGAACGTGATCATTACCTGGGTAACTGCGAAAGCAATTAATAATTCCCACCTTGTTGGCCTTTATAGCAACAGTGTGACTTCCATTCACAACTTGAATAGGATATAAGCCCGACAAATATATTTTTTCAGTTCCATAAGGAACGGTAGCGTCGTCTACTGAGTGAGTGCTTATAACAGGCGTGTCGCCTTGGTGCATCCATGTGGTATCCGAAAGTGCCCCAGAAAGATTGATAATGGCATTTACTTTAGAGGAGTAACCTTGACTACCACTTAAGCCCTCTATGCCTCCAAATAGGCCCTTTTGACCTGTTTTTGTGCCAACAGTTATGCCGGTTGTGTCAATGTAATTTGGGAATTCGCTTTGTTCGTCCATATAGGCTAGGTGAAGTGCCATAAAGCCGCCGGCAGAAGCTCCTCCAAAATAAATATGATTCGTATCAATTTTATATGTGTTCCCCCCTGTTCTTGCGTTTTTTCTGAAAAAACGAACAGCAGCCCTAGCATCTTGTACGGCTCTCATTACAGCTGCTCCTGCATCATTGGAGTCGGGTCCAGGAAATGGCAAGTCTGTCATGTAAAGTCGGTAGCTGATAGTAGCTGTTACGTAACCCATTTTAGAAAAATCCCTACACAAATTAGCCATTTGGTCCCTTGTTCCGCCAACAAAACTTCCGCCGTGCGCCCATATTATTAAGGCTCTTAGCGAATCGGTATCACCGCTGGGCTGGTAAACATCTAATAGTAAACTTTGAACTGAATTGTTATATCTGATATTGCTACCATATACAACATTCATTGTGGAGTCGGGTGCAGCCGGGAAAAGAACGTCGTGATAACGGTTCCCTGGGCATTGTGCATTTAGCTGAGCAGCCCCAAATATTGTAATAAGGCCAAGCGTAATAATATGGTATGTTTTTTTCATTTTTTTAATTTATTGAGTGGCAAAGGTAATGATAATAATATTTATTAGGGCATAGGCATTAAAATAATTATTTAAGTGAAGTTTTCAAAATAAATCCGCAAATTAAATGATTCAACAACTGTGTGTTTTTCTTTTGGCTTGATACAAAAGAAACAAAAAATCAAGAACAAACGATTCCTCCACACCTGCAACCCTGCATCGCGTTTGTTAATTTCTCACGCGCATTTTTCTAAGCCTGTTTTTTGCAAAAAATGAAATCATGTGTTTTTATTAATATATCTGTTTTGTCGAAATTATTTTGAAAGATTTACTAAGCGCAATAAAACCCTAATTTAAAATAGGCTAAAATAGAATAGCAGAATAGAAATTTAAGAGAAACGATTTATTATTTTGTGCCATTTCACAGAAAAAAATAGCGAATGTTAAATGTAAACGATATCCGTTTTCTCAATTAAATTTTCTCCCCTATATCTCAATAGGAGCTGCGCTACTGTTATTACATCCTTCTGGCAATAAGTTGCTATGCGCTCAAGGTCCTTGTTTTCCCAGTATACACGAGCCACATCACTACCATCAATATCATCTTTTGGAGTTGGTATATTAAAAACAGTCGCAAGTAAATTTAGGGAGGTATAATTTTTATAATCTCCAAATTTCCATAGCTCCATTGTGTCTAGGTGGTTTATCTCCCAAGGTTTTTTGCCGCTAATGTTTAATGTTTTTGGGAGCGGAAGCCCATTAATAAGCATTCTGCGGCACAAAAAGGGGAAATCGAACTCTTTTCCATTGTGGGCGCATAGCAAGTGCTCCTTTCTATTAAAATGCTCGTTTAATAAGTGTGAGAAATTATTCAATAGCTGTTTTTCATCCTCACCGTAAAACGATTTTACACGAAAAGTTTTATCATTAAAAAAACCTACTGAAATGCATACTATTTTAGCAAACTCGGCATAAATACCGGCTTTTTTATATAAAGTTTCTGGATTTTCTGTTTGTTGGAATCTAAATTTTGTATCCCAAAGTTTACGAAAGTCATCCTCTAAATCGGAGTATTTATATACAAGCGGCACGGTTTCTATATCAAGAAATAAAACATTTGAAATCTTTATACTTTCTAACATAATTGTTTGCTTTTTATTGGTTTATTTGGAGGGCCTTGTGTATTTATATTGCAATAGAGTTTTAAATGAAATTTAAGAACAAATTTTTTTAAATAATGATAAGGATTATATTTGCAAGAATAGAAAATAGCATTTTTTGAAGCGCCCCATACGCTATAATTTAAGGGGCTTTTAAAGCTTTAATATAATTACAATTCTTATTTTATAATAACGCCTTTTTTATTAATTATTGGAATTTGAATAAAGTTTTCAATTTTTATAGATTCTGGAAGAAAAACATACTTTTTGTCGTACATCACATTTTTAATAAAAAAACTAACCCAAAATTCATTGCTTAAACCAAATACATTTTCTACAATTGGCTCTATTTTTTTAAAATCATTTCCCTTTATTGAGTCTAAGGAATGATGCAGCACAGATGTTTTTACATCTTCGTTATTATAGATTCCGTATCCTTTTGATGTAACCAAGACTCCCTCTATATTTTCTTGTTTTAAATTTAAAAGATATACATTCCACTCTTCTTCCTGCTGGTCGTTCACTTCTTTAACTATTGCTATGGCAATGTTTTCAACAAGGGGTGGACGAATATCTTTTTTCATAGTATATTATAAATTCTAAAAATTAATTGTGTAATAATAAATTTATTCTTGACAAAAAATTAATTTTAGAAAGAGTAAATTATTTTTTTGCGATTTAATTTCCATATAACTCTAAGGCCGCATCAATATAATAAAACACATCGGTAGGGTGGTCTTGTCCGGGTAGTTTTTTCTCTTTTAAATTTCCCAAACGCACCACTACCATATTTTGATTAGGAATGCACAAGATGTATTGCCCTAACAGCCCACGAGCATAAAAAATGTCGTGCCCTTTATAATTTGGTATTAACCACCAAGAATAACCATATTTTGCATTTTTCTTCCCAAAATCATCAATTAAATCGGCAGGCTTAATGGAGTTTGATACATATTCCGAACTTATAATTTGTTTGCCATCACACTTGCCGCTATCTAAAAAAAGCTGGCCTATGCGGCCGAAATCAAGAGCGTTTGAATTGAAACAACAATAGGATTTTTCAATCCCATCTTTGTGATCAAGGCTCCAATACGCGCTGTTTTTAGCTCCAAGGGGCTTCCAAAGTTTTTCGGAGGCGTATTCACTTACTGTTTTACCTGTTGCTTTTTCAATAACAAAGCCAAGAAGTTCGGTATTTCCACTTAAATAAGCGAAGGTTTTTCCAGGCTCAGATGTTGGTATGTATTTTAATGTTAGTCTTTTTATATCATTTCCGAAATAAGCCGCGCCGGGATAAGCTAAGGGGTTAACATAATCTTCATCGAAGTTAATCCCCGACGACATTGTTAACAGGTCTTTTATAGCAACAGCCCTTCCTACGCTGGCAGCACTAAACTCCGGTAAAAAATCAACAAGTGGCTGGTCTACACTTTTAATAAAGCCGTCATCAATGGCGCATCCAATTAAAACACTTATTATTGTTTTTGCCATTGAAAAAGAGTTTGTGTGGGAATCTTCACCAAAGCCATCCCAATATTGTTCGTGCACAACAGAGTCGTTTTTAATAACAACAAAAGCAATTGTTTTCATTGCTTCAAATTGTTTTTTGTGGATTTCCGAAACGGTTTTAGTGTTATAAGCCTTTGATAAATTCCATTTTTGGAACGCACCAGCTTTTACTTCCCTGTTATCAAAAATTTCATACTCGAAAATATTAGGTCCTGAACGGCCTTTTAAATAGGTGTTTGCAAGACCTTTATATAAATAGGTTTTGTCTGAAATAACAACAATTAAATTTAATATTATAAAAACAATTAAAAACCATTTACCAATTTTTTTTAGAATTTGCATCTTTTATTCTTTTTAAATTATAATGTGCCCAAAACTACGTTAATTAATTGTTTATACCAAAATGAAATTGTAACAGACCCTAAATTTTAATTTTTAACGATTCGCCTTGTTTCATTTTACCCAAAAGGTATTGATATTTATCGAGTTACAAATAGCCAACAATTATAGGGTAATGCTACCTTATTTATCTTTTCGCAAATTTATATTTTATTAAAAAATTATTTAAACAATTATTTAAACAATATTGGCTTGCACCTTTGATAGTGCAAATTAAAATTCAAATTGATTTTTTATGTACTTTTATTCCTGCTTTTTATTTTACAATAAAATTAAGTATTAAACAGGTTTAATTTCCAAAGCAAATAAATATGAAATTACAAAACTATGTATCAGGACAGTGGATTTGTGGAGACGGAGATGGGCAGCCGCTTTTTAATGCTATTACCGATGAACAAATAGCAACAGCTAGCAGCGCCGGCCTTGATTTTTCTGGAATGATGGATTATGCGCGTAAAGTGGGCGGTCCCGCATTACGTAAAATGACATTTCAGGAGAGGGGCTTAATGCTTAAAAAATTAGCATTGCACCTTACAAATGAAAAAGAAAAATTTTATAAAGTAAGCTGGGCTACAGGGGCAACACGCAAAGATAGCTGGATAGATATTGAGGGAGGGATAGGCAACCTCTTTACTTATGCAAGTTTAAGGAGGCAGTTTCCCGACGAAACATTTTGTATGGATGGCGAAGCAGTTAAGCTTAGCGCAAATGGCACATTTATAGGGCACCACATTTGTGTGCCCAAGGAAGGGGTGGCGATACACATTAACGCATTCAATTTCCCTGTTTGGGGTATGTTAGAAAAAATTGCTGTTAATTTTTTGGCGGGCGTGCCAGCAATTGTTAAGCCCGCTACTATTACATCTTTTTTAACAGAAGCGGTGGTAAAAGAAATTGACGCCTCCGGAATATTGCCAAAAGGTGCTTTGCAATTAATTTGTGGCAGCGCAAATGGAATTTTAGATCATGTAAGTTCTCAAGATATTGTAACATTTACTGGTTCGGCAAGTACTGGTAAAATGTTGAAATCTCATCCCCGTTTAATTGAAGAGGCGGTACCTTTTACTATGGAAGCTGATTCACTCAACTGTATTGTTTTAGGATTAGACGTTGAACCGGGAAGGAAACAACTGAGCTCCTCTGGCGCTGCGGAAGATGGGCTTTTTGATATTTTTATTAAAGAGGTGCAGCGTGAAATGACTGTTAAGGCGGGACAAAAATGTACTGCCATAAGAAGGATTATTGTTCCTGAAAATTTAATTGAAGCGGTTCAGATTTCTTTAGGTAAAAGATTGGGCCAAATTTCAATAGGCGACCCTCAGCTGGAAGGTGTTCGCATGGGCCCCTTGGCAGGAAAATCACAACTAAAGGAGGTAACCGAAAAAGTTAAGCTATTGGCTCAAACACAAGAAATTATTTTTGGCGACATTAATAATTTTGAAGTAACGGCGGCAAACAAAAATAAAGGAGCATTTATCTCGCCTATTTTATTTTTAAATAAAGACCCATTTAAATATCAGGATGTACATAATATTGAAGCGTTTGGACCTGTTAGCACTATAATGCCATATAAAACAACAGCCGAGGCAATAGCGTTAGCAAAAATGGGTAAAGGCTCGCTAGTTTGCTCCATAGTTACTGGCGACGATAAAATTGCTAAAGAGTTTGTAATTGGTGCCGCTTGCATGCATGGTAGAATTTTAGTTTTAAACACTGCTTGCGCCAAAGAAAGTACCGGACACGGCTCGCCTATGCCAATGCTTACTCACGGCGGCCCTGGGCGAGCGGGTGGGGGAGAGGAGATGGGAGGTAAACGCGGCGTTTTTCACTATTTGCAACGCACAGCTATTCAAGGATCCCCAACAGCATTAACCAATATTACCAATAACTACCAATATGGGGGCGAGTACATAGAAAAAGATATCCACCCTTTTAAACGTTATTTCGAAGAATTAGTAATAGGAGAAACAATTATTACTGCAAAACATACTGTAAGCGAAGCCGATCTTGTAAACTTTGCTAATGTAAGCGGAGATAATTTTTATGCACACATGGATGCAACATCTCTGGAAGGCACTATATTTACTCAAAGAGTAGCCCATGGATATTTTATCCTTTCCAAAGCTGCCGGCTTATTTGTTGACGCTAAAAAGGGCCCCGTTCTATTAAATTATGGTTTAGAGGACTGTCGTTTTATAAAGCCTGTTTACCCTGGAGCTACTATAGGTGTGCGCTTTACTTGCAAAGAAAAAATTGCCCAAGAAAAAAAATCGCCAGACGATATTGCAAAAGGTATTGTGAAGTGGTTGGTAGATATCTATGACGAAACAGGAGAAACTGTTGCCATAGCTACAATATTAACAATGGTGAAAAAGAAAAACCAGGGCTAAGACACTTAGATTAAATCACAATTGCAATTTATATGACAGGGTATTAAAATTGTGTTAAAAGCTATTTTTTTTAGACTATCTTAGTAAAGCTTTCAAAATAATTTCGACAAAACAGATATATATTAATAAAAACAGGTGATTTTATTTTTTTGCAATAAATATCCTTGTGAAAACGCGTGTGAGGAA
>CAMBDK010000096.1 GCA_945865315.1 Chitinophaga pinensis
CCCTGCATCGCGTTTGTTCATTCCTCACGCGCGTTTTAATAAGGATATTTTTTGCAAAAAAATGAAATCATCTGTTTTTATTAATATATCTGTTTTGTCGAAGTTATTTCAAAAACTTCACTGAGGCATATGAAATAAAGTTAAGCCAGAAATAGGCGTTTCTATTATCATGTCAATATTCACTTTTTTATTGCTTGCAACAGCTCTTAAAATGTTGCTATAGTAAAATGCCACAGATCCAACACATCTTAGTTTTACCTCTTTGTGCATGTTGTATTTACAAATATGTTTATTAAAAAATTCCTCAAAGCAATTAGAGACTAAATCTACTATAAATTGGTTTTTTATATTTTGATATATAAATTTACTTATAGAAGCCAAAAACCTGTTGGGCATAGGTTTTTTATAAACCGCATCTAAAATATCGGCTGTACTTAAATTGAATCGTTCAAAAAATCGAGCCGCTATATCATTGGGCATTTCTTTATTTAAATATAATTGAATAAATGTTTTGCCGATATGCGCACCGCTTCCTTCATCTCCCAATATATAGCCCAAGGATGAAATATTTTCTATGATAGCCGATCCATCATAATAGCAAGTGTTTGAACCTGTCCCTAAAATGGCAACAACGCCTTGCTCGGTACCGCATAATGAACGAGCAGCTCCTAATAGATCTGTATTTACTTCAATAAGTGATAAAGGGAAACTTTTTATCAGTGCTTTTCTAATAATTTCATTTTTTGAAGCTGCTCCACAACCGGCACCATAAAAATAGATGGAAACGGGAATCATAAAAAAGAGATTGTTCGCTTTTTCTAAAAGTTCTGATTTTATTATTTCTGATATTTCATCCTCCGTCTGAAAATAAGGATTAAAGCCTTGTGTAGCATATTGATGTATGTTTTTTTGTTCGTCAATAAAGCGCCAGTCAGTTTTAGTGGAGCCGCTATCTGCAATTAAAATCATATTTTTTTTATTTTTTTTTCAATTAATTTCATTGTTTCTGAGAATTTTTTATTTTTCTAGTATTTTATTCTGATTGCCAATTAGCTGAAGTTTTCGAAATAAATTCGCAAATTAAATTTTTCAAAAACTATGTGTTTTTCTTTTGTCTTGATACCCTTCGGTGGTTCGGCAAACGCTCACCACAGGCTCCAGAAACAAAAAATCAACAACAAACGATTCCTCCCCATCTGCAACCCTGCATCGCTTTTGTTCATTCCTCACTGGCGTTTTCATAAGGATATTTTTTGCGAAAAAATGAAATCATCTTTTTTTATTAATATATCTGTTTTATCGAAATTGTTTTGAAAGCTTTACTAAGCTGATGAACTATCCTATTAAATGGATAAAAGTTTTTTTCATTCCGAAGTATTAAATAATACCATGTAAGGATTTACCTACCTCAGCAAGGCTGTCTACTTTTTTTTCAATTTTGGAGTCTTTAATTAGTGGAGGTGCATGATGCGGTTTAATGCGCGCATCAATTATAAGAGAGCCTTTACACCCCCAATGCTTAAATTCGATAAAACTGTTAATTCCATAAATATCATTGGAAGGGTTGCTGCGTGTAAAAGTAACCCATAAAAAATTATTTAAATTTTTAGCCACAAATTCACTGTTGTCGCAGATAATAATTAAAGGAAACGATTTTAAATCGGAGTCATGTTTATTTAATTGTAAAATATTTAATTCAGTGGAATTGGAATCAATATAATTACCCCCTTCAATAGCTAAAATGCCAGGCATCACTATCCTTGGATTACGGAAATTGTCTGGCAAATTAAATTCAAGCAAGTTTGTTCCTAGTTCTCTTAATTTATTGCCTGCCGCCGCCACTACCAGTTTGCTTCCGCTATTTAAATCCTTACCGCTGTAATCTAAAGTGTCAATGGTTGTTTTTGTATGAAAATGTAAATCTTTTGACCAATCAACTCGCTCCAGCACATGTTGAAAATAATCCACTACATCACTTGATTTTAAATTAGGATTGTCCTCCCCAGCAATAATAAATAAATATTTCGCCAAACTCAATTGTCCCGAGCCAAGGATGTGGTTTGCAATTGTTAATATTTCCTGCGGCTTGCGTTCATTTTGGAAAGGTGTATAGCGTTCTTTACCTATTGCCAATAATAAAGGGTGAACCCCTGCCGCATCTACCGCATTAATATTTATTAATCCTGGAATTTCTTTTGAAATAGCCGCACCTGTAATATCATGTATTAGTGCACCAAAACTTGAATCCTCTTGGGGAGGTCTTCCAACAACAGTGAATGGCCATATTGCATTATTGCGGTGGTATACCTTATGAACACGCATCATTGGGAATTCATGTTTTAAACTATAATACCCTAAATGGTCGCCAAATGGGCCCTCCGGCTTGTTTTCGTTGGGAAAAACTTCTCCGGTAATTACAAAGTCGGCATCCGAGGCAATGCAAAATCCATCCCTATAGGCATACCGAATTCTTCTATTACCCAATGCTCCTGCAAAAGTTAATTCACTCATTCCTTCGGGCAATGGCATTACCGCTCCCAATGTGAGTGCTGGTGGACCGCCAACAAAAATGCTTACTTTAAGTGGTTTGTTGATAGCATTAGATTTTGTTTGATGGATACCAATACCTCTATGCAATTGATAATGTAATCCAATTTCTTTGTCAGGAATATAATTGTTCCCACTTAATTGTATTCGGTACATTCCTAAATTAGAATTCATTACCCCTGGTTTTTCTATATCCTCCGTATATACTATTGGAAGAGTAATAAAAGCGCCACCATCATTCGGCCAACATTTAATTTGTGGTAAATTAGAAATAGTAGTTTGGTTTTCTAATACAGGATTATAGAAGTTTAATTTTTTTGGTATCGCCGAAAAGGCTGTTAGTCCTATATTGGCATATTTAAAGGGATGCTTTAACGCCTCTATCGGGTTGTTTTTTAAATCAATAAGTGTTTTTATTTTTTCTATAGAATCTCTAAAAATAAATTTGCTGCGAGCCAGCGTTCCATATAAATTGGATGCTGCTTTAAATTTACAATTTTTAATATTTTCAAATAACAAGGCAGGGCCATTGTTTTCAAATACTCGCAAATGAATAGCGGCCATTTCTAATTCAGAGCTCACCTCCTCTTTTATACGAATTAAATGTCCGTGTTTTTCTAAATCATTAATACATTCTTGTGTGCTTTTATATCCCATAAAGAATAATTTTAAGTAGGCGCGAGTGTTTTTCACTCGTGCCAATTATTATTTGGCATTCTGCCATAGTATAATTCAGCTGCAATTCTAATACTTTTATTTCACTAAACTGATTTGCACTGCTGTATAAATAGTTTTATGGATTTGCCACAACACCTTGCTTTACAGGATTGTTATGGATATAATTTATTTTTTGTTGTATCATTTCATTGCTCCACAATTCGATAGGGTGATTTCCATTTTGCCAAAATTGATATTCTTCATTTTGACTATTTCCTCTGCCGAAAAATTTAAATATGTGCATCAGCCATTCTTTTCTGCTCTCTTGCTGGTTTTGTTCAATTTGTTTAATCAATTTTTTTGCAGTTAAGCTTTTGAAATGACCGAGTAATATATTTAATCGTCCTGTTTTTGCTTTGGCCACCATGTGTATGTGATTACTCATTATCACATAAGCATATATTTCTAATCTCTTATTTTGCTGACAATATTGGATGTTTTTAATCAATTCACAAACATATTCTTTTCATGTAAAAACATCAATCCAACCTACTACTGTTATCGTAACATAATATACCTTGCATTCTTCTGTTTTATATTTATTTGACATGTTTTTTTTAGCACATCAAGCAGGACGCTTATAAATAATCGGCACGAGTGGAACACTCGCGCCTAAGTGATATAAACATTAAATAGTAGATTAATCTATCTTACTATTTTAATACAATAAATTTTTTTTTGGCCATAAGCATATTATTTCCCATTACGGTAATATAATAAATACCATCACTAAATGAGGAGGTATTTATATTAACAACATTTTGCATAAGGAAAAGCTTCTCCTTGTAAATTAATTTTCCAGTGGCGTCTGTAATTTCTAAACTGTAATTATTCGATACTTTTATTGAGGATGCTGCTAAATCAATAGTTAAGATGTCTTTTGTTGGGTTTGGAAATACTTTAAGCTCAACCAATTTATCAATATTTTTCGAATTTTGAACGGCCGCGCTATAGTCTTTTATAGCGAAAGTGTATTCTCCTAATGTTATTGAATCAATGGTAATTAAACCCCGTTTATCATTATTGCTGCCTAACATATTTTTAGTATAATAAGGATATACCTCCCATTCATTAGCAACATGCTTGCGGTACATTAATACGAGGCTATCCTCCATTGTATTTATTAATTCATTGTCTAACCATTGATTAACAGTGGCCGACGATGTTCTGCCATCATAATTTATTGTTGCCTTTGCTTTAAACGTATTTGGTAAAATGCCATCTACTTTCCAGTAGTGATTAGGCGACAAACGGTATGGATGATTAAAACTCTTAAATCCATCCGGTGCCGTATAATTATGTTCAATCCTAACAAAAGCGGAATCTGTAATAGCTTGTACTGTCATATTCATTTTTGCATTTATAAAATTGAAGTTGCCAATATTTTTTATTTTTTTATATTCTGGTGCTATGGCATGACTTATTTTTTCTTTCATATTAATTGCAACAAATGAAGGATGAAAAGGAATGGTAAAGTTAAATAATGCGCTAGCCCCGCTCATTACAATAGTTTGCGATTGCTCTACCCAGTCTGCTGATTTAAAAGTAAGCTCAAGTGGAACATTTGTATAATAGTTTGGCGCTTCCGTTAATTTTTGTTTTACATAAATAGAAACATCAAAATTTAAGCCATTGGGAATTACTATGAATGAATCAATGGAAAAATGAGTCCATCCGGGATTAAACACCCAATCATTAAAAAAATTTGTCAGATTAATTCCGCTTGCAACACTCAAGGCATCTCTAAAATCATTACTGGAAACATCTTTGTAATTATTTTGGGATAAATAATATTTTATTGAATGAAAGAATAAACTATCTCCCATGTAACCTCTTAATGTATGCGCCACATCAGCTCCTTTATTATAAACATGGTCGCCATAAGTGAAGTCGAAGGGGATGTTGTTAAGACTTAAGTATCCGCCATCATTAACATGATTAAAATGCAAATTGCTTTCATGGTTTGTTCTTACCTCCTTTAAATAACTATCATATCCGCTTAGTGTTTCAGTAAATATAAATTCGCAATAGCGCGCCCATCCTTCGTTTAGCCACATATCTTCCTGGGTGCGACAGGTTGCTAGATCGCCGAACCAATGATGTGATAATTCATGGGCATATAATGATTGATAATTTAATGTTCCATCAGCAGCAAACTTTGGGTAGGATATGTTTGTGGCATGCTCCATTGCACCTGAATTAAAGGGCACCATACAAAATCCAACCCTATTCCACAAATAGGGTCCAAAACGATTTTCAAATGTTGAAAGCGCTGTATTTAAGTTAATAAATGAATTTTTCGTATGAGTGGTATCGCTAGCAAGAGCTACTAAAGTGATTGGTAGTGGTCCATTTATACCATTATAAACTTGATTTACTTGGGTATAGTTTGCCACAGCAACTGACGCCAAATAACTTGGTATGGTCTCCTGCAATATCCATTTGCGGGTGCGGTTCCCATTATTATCTGAAGTGTCATTAGCAAGGTACCCATTGCAGTATGCTATTTTCCCATTATTAGTAGTAATATTAAATTCATATGACGACCTTTCAATAAAATTGTCGAAGCATGGAAACCATGCGCGACCGTAGGTGTGAGGGTTTGCTCCAAAACCAACACCTAGATTATAAGCAAAACCATTTTCAAAATAAAAGCCTCCCCAGCCGGATGGGTCACCTTGCGGAGTACCCTTATAATAAACTAATAAATTAACTGTGTCAATTACGGTATATGTTAATGGAAGGTTAACTTTTAACAAAGTATCATTGTATTCATAAGTTAAATTGGTATTATTAATTTCTATTGAATCAATAGTAAGCTTCAAAAAATCTAAATAAATTGTGTTAACACCATTTATTTTCGGATTAAATTTTATTTCTGCACTGCCGTAAATTATGTTGCTTGTAAAGTCTGTAATATTTAAATTAATGGTGTATTTTAATATATCAATAGTATCGCTCCTCGAATTTTCGGCAAATAACTTTAAATTGGAGGTAGATGAATTATGTTTGTCTTTATGAGATTTGTTTTGCTGGCAAATTTGTGCAAATGAGTAGCCGCTAAAAAAAATAAAAATAATGAAAAGGGAAATATATTTTTTCATACATAATAATTTATTAGTTTCAAGTAAATAGTTTGTTTTTTTAATAAGAAAAATAGTGTTTTAATATGAGTACCTGTAATTATTTCACTTTTTTGAAATCAAATACTTGTTTACCTTGCCCACCAGAGCGTCGTCCTTCTATTTGGATATAAAGTGTACCATCGGATTTTTTTAAATAGATAACACGCTGGGGGTATTCGTTTTGTAAGTTTTCAAAGGTAGCGCTATCGTTTTCAGATTTAATTAATTTAAATGCAACAAAACGATTTGCAGAATCTTTCATCATAGCGATGTAATTTAATTCATCATCTATTAATTCAAATTTTATTTTTTCTGAAAACAAGGTATCTTCAGCCGAATATATACCAGCAAAACCATTCATCTGGTTATTTTTTATAGGCTCCCATTCTGTAAATGTTTTCATTTCGCCAAGGTTCCCTTCCCATTTACCTTCCAGCCAGCTAAAATTGACAATATCATTATTGGGCTTATTACAAGCAATGCTGCAAGCAATAAACAGGGTAATTGAAATTGCCGATATTGTTTTTTTTTTCAATTTTATTGTTCTTATTTTACCTCTTCAAACATTTCTTTCATTGCACCTAAATAATAGGCATCCCATCCGTCTGAAATACTGTTCACAGATTTCTCAGGTACATCCTCGTGCAATAAATTAATTATAGTTTTTTTTTCAACTACTTTAATGGTGAAAGTTACTTTGGAGGGTTCTTTCCAATTGCTGTAGGACCATTGCTGTACTAATCTTTTGTTTTTAACAATTTCTAAATTTATTCCGAACATTTGACCTCCCCATAATGAAAATGTGCCTCCAACTTTAGCATTCATTTTAGCTTCATCACCCGACCAAGTTTGAATTAAATCAGGATTTATTAATGCATTAAAAACCTCTTCAGGTGTAGCATTCATTTCATATGTTTTTTCTATTGTTGGCATAAAGTAGTTTTATTGTATTATTATGTTAATTATTATTTTTTTTGGAACTTTACTAAAATGTCTTTTACAGCATCTTTATGAATTGTAATGGTTGTCATTTTTAATTTAACAAAATCTTCGTGCATGTACCAATATCCAGGAGCCGATTGATTATTATGTCCCCCACTACCCGAATCTTTAATTAAAAACCATGTTCCATTTGTTCTATCGGCATAACCAACCAAATGCATGGCGTGATCATCTGTAGTTGAACCATTTGAAAAGCGAAATTGTCTCGAATACTCATCAATATAAGCGGAAGGTAAATCATAAGTTGGGACAAGCGCCACTCCTAACTTACTATCCATTCCACTTTCTGAAACATCGCCACCTATGGAAATAGAATAACCATTTTTAATTGTTCTTTTAATAATACTCATAAATTCAGTTAATGGAATGTTATAATATTCGGCAGAATGCCACCAATTGTCAGGTACTTTATACTCTGCTTGGGTCCAATAAGGGCTATCCATTAAGGACATAATATCTACATAATCCTCCGGATTAATTTGAGCGATCAATTTTAAATATTCTAATGGGCTTAATTTTTTACCTGCAACGTTAACAATAGTAGGCGGTTCACCCATATGGAAATTCATTATGGATTTGATGGTTGCCGTTACTTCATCGCTATTCCATTGATTTGAAGTTTTTAAAAAAGTTAAGTAGCTCTTCATCTCTTCAACCATTTTTTTGTGATTATGAAATTGCTGTCCAGGCTTTAATCCAGAGTACGATTCTAAGGGTACGACACCATAAATTTTCATCATTTTTGCTACATCACCTGTTTCTGAGCCTTCATCAAAAAGTGATGTGCCGCGTGTGCGAACAAATTCTTTTGCTTTTTCTACATATTCCCAATAAACAGTGTAGAGTTCTGATAATTGAATGTCTTGACCGGATATGCGTTTTATCTCAGATTCATAAAAAGATGTGGTAGAAAAACACCAGCAGGTTCCGGTTTCGCCTTGAGACTCAGGTTTTTGGGAAAATATGGTTTTGAATTCATCCACAGATTTTGGTATATCAATTCCAGTAAAATCCATCCTGTATGCAAGCGGTTTGTTTTTTTTTGGCGCTTCATAAGTTTGTATTCCTTTTTGAATTTGTTCGTAATACTCGTTTGATTTCTCTTTGAAAAGGGCCTTGTCTCTTCTATCTGTTTGTGCATATAGCTTGCACATAATTAAAAAGGCAAATGCTATTGTAGTGGTTTTTTTTATAAAAAGGTTCATTTGTAATTAAGTTTTAAATTTTTGTTTTAATAATTTTTAGGACTGATTGTAATTTATAAGTTCGGAAATTAAATTTTGTTTTAATTTTTAATTATGTAAACAGTGCAAATTTATTTATTTTTCAAAGTATAAATTCTAAAAAAAAATAAAGTACTAACTCCAAAAATACGAAAATAATATTAGCAGAACTTTGAATTTTATACAATTTTGGAAAGTGTTTCTAAAATTCAAAAAAAATAAATAAAATACACATAACTATTTATATCTTTGTTCTCCTAAACTTAGATAGATGGCTCGTAAAGTCAAAGAAACAGACAAATTACCAAAAGCAAAATTAACGAAATCAGCAATAAAAAAAGCATTGCGTATTTTTCATTATGTTGGAAATCACCATTGGAAATTATATCTTGGATTAGTTTTTTTGTTGTGTACAGGTTTTACGGCACTGGTTTTTCCTTGGTTGTTAGGTGATTTAATTAAAAGTGTTGAGTTAAATAACTTTTCCAGTATTAATAGTATTGGCCTTTATTTAATTATTGTATTGATAATGCAATCTGTTTTTTCTTATTTCAGAATTTATCTTTTTGTAAATTTTACGGAAAATACATTGGCCGCCTTGCGGCAGGCATTATTTGCTCAAATGATTCAACTTCCCATGACATTTTATTCGGAACAAAGGGTAGGAGATCTTAATAGTCGTATATCTTCAGATATTGCTCAGTTATCCGATACATTAACTACTACAATAGCAGAATTCCTAAGGCAATTTATTTTAATAATTGGAGGTATCATATTACTGTTATTTATATCACCTAAATTAACACTTTTAATGCTTGCTATTGTTCCTGTTGTAGCAATTGCAGCCGTTATTTTTGGTAGATTTATTAGAAAAATTTCGAGAGAAGTTCAGGATAAGATTGCTTTGTCAAATACAATTGTTCAAGAGACATTGCAAGGAATAATTAATGTAAAAGCTTTTTCTAATGAATATTTCGAAAATATCAGATACAAAAAAAGTACTGAGTCTATCGTTTTTACAGCCATTAAGGGCGGGAAATATCGTGGTGCATTTGCTTCTTTTATTATTTTTTGTTTGTTCGGTGCAATTGTTACGGTTATTTGGTATGGTGTTTATTTGGCTTCAATGAAGCAATTATATATAGGTGATTTAATAAAGTTTATCCTTTATTCAGTTTATGTTGGCGCTTCTTTTGGCGGTATAGCAGAACTATATTCACAAATTCAAAAAGCTGTTGGTTCAACTGAACGTGTATTCGAAATTTTGGACGAACAGCATGAGGATATAAATATAAATGCTATCCAACCTGTTTTCACGAGATTGAATGGGGATGTAGCGTTTAATAACGTTGAATTTTCTTACCCTTCACGTAAAGAAATACAAGTTCTTAATGGTATTAATATAACAGTAAAAAAAGGGGAAACTATTGCTATAGTGGGTCCAAGTGGGTCAGGGAAATCAACATTAATTGGTTTATTATTGCGTTTTTATGACCCCGAAAAAGGTACATTATTTATTGATGGTAAAGACGCAAAAAGTTATTCCTTATCAGAACTAAGAAATAATATGGCAATGGTGCCACAGGATGTAATACTCTTTGGAGGAAGTATTAGAGAAAATATTGCATACGGTAAACCTCAGGCTACTTTTAATGAGATTGAGGAAGCTGCTCGTAAAGCTAATGCAATAGAGTTTATAGAAAAATTTCCTGAAAAATTTGATACGCTAGTAGGGGAGCGTGGTATAAAGCTTTCCGGCGGGCAGCGGCAACGTATTGCGATAGCGCGAGCGGTATTAAAAGATCCCAGCATTTTAATATTAGACGAAGCTACCAGCTCTCTTGATTCCGAATCCGAAAGAATAGTGCAAGAAGCACTAGATAAATTGATGGTTGGTAGAACATCTTTTGTAATTGCTCACCGTTTATCTACCATTCGAAAGGCGGATAAAATAATTGTGATTGACAAAGGTTTTGTTAGTGAAGTGGGCACACATGATGAATTAACATTAAAAGAAAATGGCTTGTATAAAAAGTTGAGCAGACTTCAGTTAGAAAATGTTTAATAGAGTTAATATTTTTGCACCTTGTTTTTTTATTGATAATTCTGTTTTTAATTTAACATAACATTAGTAATTTTGTAAATCATTTATTTACTTAAAAATGGAAGAAAAGGTTGTAATTGATTTAGAACTTGAAAAAAAAGAAATACTAAAACGCTACCGAGGTTTACTGCGTGCTTGCAGAAGAACTCTTGAAAAAGGAGATAAACTATATATAAGAAAAGCTTTCGATATTTCTTTAGAAGCGCATAAAAATATGCGTAGAAAAACGGGAGAGCCTTATATTTATCATCCAATAGCTGTAGCTCATATTTGTGCCGAAGAAATTGGTTTAGGAACTACATCTGTAGTTTGCGCCTTGCTCCATGATGTAGTTGAAGATACTGATCTAACTATTGATGATATTAAAGCATTGTTTAGTGAGAAAGAGGCTAGGATTATTGACGGACTAACGAAAATATCAGGTGTTTTTGATCAAAGCTCTTCACTACAAGCTGAAAATTTTAGAAAAATGCTACTTACCCTATCTGACGATGTTAGGGTAATACTTATAAAACTTGCCGACCGCCTTCATAACATGCGCACCTTGGATAGCATGAAGCGCGATAAACAGTTGAAAATTGCTTCGGAAACATTATACTTATACGCTCCTTTAGCACATCGTTTGGGATTAAATGCCATAAAAAGTGAATTAGAAGATTTGGGCTTAAAATATACTGAGCCCGATAGCTATAATGAAATTCAGCAGCATTTAAAGGATTCTGAGCCGGAACGTAAAAAATTTATTGCGAAATTTATTATTCCTATAAAAGAAATTTTGGATGAGCAAGGAATGAAATTCAGCATTATAGGCAGGCCCAAGTCCATCTATTCGATTAACAACAAGATAAAAACGAAGGGCGTTACATTCGAAAATATATTTGATTTATTTGCCATTAGAATTGTAATAAATACAAGCCCTGAAAATGAAAAAGCAGATTGTTGGCGAATTTACTCAATTGTAACCGATTTTTACCACCCTAGCCCGGAGCGCTTGCGAGATTGGATTTCTACACCAAAAGCAAATGGTTACGAAAGCTTACATGCTACCGTAATGGGACCGGAAGGGAAATGGGTAGAAGTGCAAATAAGGACTGGCCGTATGGATGAATTGGCAGAAAAAGGATATGCTGCCCACTGGAAATACAAAGATAGTAGTAATGAGAGTCAACTGGATGACTGGATCAGGAAGATTAGAGAAATATTGGAAAGCCCTGAAGAAAACGCAATGGAGTTTTTGGATGATTTTAAACTCAATTTATTTGCCGAAGAAATATTTGCATTTACTCCAAAGGGGGAAATAAAAACACTGCCTATTAATTCTACTGCATTAGATTTTGCTTTTGATATACACACCAAAATAGGTGAAAAATGTATTGGCGCTAAAGTAAATCATAAATTGGTGCCGCTTAGCTATAAATTAAAAAGTGGCGACCAGGTGGAAGTGCTTACTTCAAGCAAACAAACACCTAAGGAAGACTGGTTAGGTTATGTTGTTACAGCACGCGCTAAATCGAAAATTAAAAATGCCTTAAAAGAAGAAAGAAGAAAAGTAGCTGAGGATGGACGTGAAATGCTCGAACGAAAGTTTAATCATTTAAAGATTGATTTTAATAACTCTAATATCAATGATCTTTCAAACTATTTTAAATTACCTAGTATTCAAGAGCTTTATTATCGCGTAGCTGTTGGAAATATTGAGCTTAAACATTTAAAAGATTTTAGGCAGGAGCATGGTAAAATTACGCACAAATCGGGAAGTATAAAAAAAGAAGACCCTCCAAAATCATTAGAGCAGATGGTAGTTACTGCCCGTGGAAAAGCGGATA
>CAMBDK010000097.1 GCA_945865315.1 Chitinophaga pinensis
TTCAAACCTGGAGAACCCTTTATATTGAAGGCGGAATTAAATTGTTAATGTCGAACTCTAAAACTGGTTATAAGCCTAGTAAAATAACAGATGAGCAAGAGCTTGCCTTGAAAGAGCAGTTAAATAATCCTCTTAATGGAATGGCAGGACTTATTGAGTTATTAGACTGGTTTAATAAAAGTTTTAAAACAGAGCTAAATTATAAAACCTTTCACGGATTTGTGGTAAGAAAATCTAAGGCTAAAATAGAAGTAGCAAGGAAAAGCCACATAAAAAAGGATGCCCAAGCGGTAGAAACTTTTAAAAAAACTTCCAACAGATCTGTCAAAACATTATCACCGAAAAAGCTTAAGGCTACAAAAAAATAGACTTCTATTGTCAGGATGAAAGCAGATTTGGATTGTTTACTAGAAATGGTAGAGGCTTCACCGCAAAAGGCGTTAAGCCTGTTTGCTTATTTCAACAGGTATTCAAATCTCTATACTTGTTTGGAGCGTTCTCTCCAATTACTGGAAATCACTTTGAATTAGAAATGCCCCATTGCAATACAGACACTTTTCAGGTATATTTAAATGAGTTCTCTGAGCAATCACTTGATGAATTTAAAATCATAATGCTTGATAACGGCGCTTTCCATAAAGGGCAGAATTTAATTATTCCAGAAAATATTGCTTTGCTTTTTATTCCTCCATACTCTCCGGAGTTAAATCCTGCTGAAAAAATATGGCAAAAAATGAAACGTGCATTTTCTGGCAAGCTTCATCAAACGCTAGATAATGTTAGTGAATTTATTACAAACCAAGTAACGATACTTAGAAATCAACAGGTTAAAAATATCTGTAGATATGACTATATTTTTTTATGCCCAAATTGGACTAATGTATATTAGGTAACGGTATAATGTGATTGTTCATGAAAATACTATACTTTAAGAATATAGTCAAATAGCAAAGTGAAATTGATTTGTTAAAAGAAACTGGAAGTTGTTCATCATTTTCCTTTAATTAACATAAAAATCAGTAGATTTGTCTCAATCAATCATCTTTAATTTATGAAAACAGTTTTTTGAAATTTCCGTCGTTGGTCTCTTGGCATTTTTTTTAAAATCGAATGTTATAAATTCCAACACTTATTTTTAAACTTTAAACATGATAAATATTAAAAATATTAGAAAATGAAAAAAGTACTTGTAAGTGGTGGTGCAGGCTATATAGGAAGCGTTTTAGTCCGGCTATTATTAGAAAAAGGTTATCATGTTAGGGTCATAGACAATTTAAGTTTTGGAGGTGAACCGATAATCGATTTGCTTACGCATTCCAATTTTTCTTTTATAAAAGGAGACATCAGGGATATTGATGCAGTTAAAGAGGCCGTTAAGGATATCGATTATGTGGCTCATTTAGCAGCAATTGTGGGTGATCCGGCTTGTGCTATAGATCCGGAACTTACTAGGTCAATAAACTTAGATGGTTCTAAATTATTATATGAAACTGCCAATAAAGAAGGTGTCCGAAAATTTGTATTTGCATCAACTTGCAGTAATTATGGAAAAATGAAAGATCCTGATTCTTTTGTGAATGAAGAGTCTGAACTTTCTCCAATTTCATTATATGCTGAAACAAAAGTAGCATTCGAAAATTTTTTGCTTAATAAGGATAAAAGCAATATTTGTAAGCCAACATGTCTAAGATTTTCAACTGTATATGGGCTATCTTTGCGACCCAGATTCGATCTAACTGTAAATGAATTTACAAAAGAGTTAGCTTTAAATAGAGAACTTGTAATTTTTGGCGAGCAATTCTGGAGACCTTATTGCCATGTTAATGATTTGGCAGCAAGTGTGGAACTTGTTTTTTCTTCTGATGATAAGAAAACGGCCTTTGAAGTTTTTAATGTTGGCGATACTAATGAAAACTATCAAAAGAAAATGATAGTGGACGAGATTAAGAAATGTTTACCCGATGCAATTGTAAAATATGTTTCCAAAACCGAAGACCCAAGAGATTACCGGGTTAATTTTAATAAAATTGAAAAACAGCTTGGCTTTAAAATAACCAGACAGGTTCCTGACGGAGTTAAAGAAATTATCCAGGCTGTAAAAGATGGTTTTATAGTAAACCCGGATGATCAGAAATATAGAAATAGCTAATTATAAAACAATATGAACATATTTAATTTTGAAACCGAAAAAAAATGGGATTACGAAAACGGTTTTTATCTTACTTCTCACCCTACCCGAATTGCTAAAATATTGGCTCATCAAAAATTATATGAACAAATAATAAATCTTCCAGGGGAAGTATTGGAGTTTGGCGTATTTAAAGGAGCTTCGTTGATTAGACTGGCAACATTCAGAGAGATTTTTGAATCTCCTTTCTCCAGAAAAATTATTGGATTTGATATGTTTGGAGAATTTCCTCACTCGGGAAATAAAGAAGATATTGATTATGCGATCAATTTTGAAAAACATGGCGGTACAGGCATTCCAAAAGAGGAATTGGAGAAAACTTTTGAACATAAAGGGTTCGGAAATTATGAATTAATTAAAGGGGATATTTTGAAAACACTTCCAGCTTATCTTGAAAAGAACAAACACCTCCGGATTTCTTTTTTACACATTGATACGGACATTTATGAGCCGGCAAAATTGATTTTAGAACAATGTTATGACAGAGTAGTAAAAAACGGTGTAATTGTTTTTGATGATTACCCCACAGTTGCCGGTGAAACGCAGGCTGTAGATGAGTTTTTTAAAGATAAGGGGCATGTTATCAATAAATTCTCATTTTCACATATTCCAAGTTATATTGTAAAATAAGATCAAATAGTTTTTTGTATCCATATGAAATATTCCACATTAGTAACATTTATCAGGGGGCAATTTAACACTGATCAGTTTATTCCACTTCATGAACCGCGTTTTTATGGCAATGAAAAGAAGTATTTGATAGATTGTATTGATTCTACTTTTGTATCATCCGTTGGAAAATATGTTGATGATTTTGAGAAACGTTTAGCTGAATACACTGGTGCAAAATATGCCGTTGCTTGTGTGAATGGAACAGCAGCATTGCACATTTCTCTGATTGCAGTCGGTGTTAAGCAAAATGACATTGTAATTACTCAGCCTTTGAGTTTTATTGCTACTTGTAATGCCATTGCATATATCGGTGCTTCGCATTTATTTGTGGATGTTGATTTTGACACGATGGGATTAAGTCCTGAAAAATTAAAAATATACTTGCAGGAGTTTGCAATAAAAAAAGAAGATGGTTTTTCGTATCATAAAATAACTGATCAAAAAATTTCGGCATGTGTACCTATGCATACATATGGTCATCCTTGCCGGATAGATGAATTAGCAGATATTTGCAACTATTATAATATTGTTTTGATTGAAGATGCTGCTGAATCAATAGGCAGTTATTACAAAAAAAAACATACCGGAACTTACGGATTGATAGGTACACTTAGTTTTAATGGAAATAAAATTATTACGAGTGGCGGTGGAGGAGCTATTATTACTAATGATGAAGTACTAGCAAAAAAGGTAAAGCACCTAACCACACAAGCCAAAGTTCCTCACCGTTGGGAATTTGTACATGATGATATTGGATATAACTACCGAATGCCCAATATTAATGCAGCATTGATGTGTGCACAGTTGGAACAGTTAAATTATTTTCTGGAGAATAAACGTAAATTGGCTCTTAGCTACAAAGATTTTTTCAAAGAAGAGGACATACAATTTGTAGAAGAACCAGCCCATTCAAAATCAAATTATTGGGTATGCGCAATATTGTTGGAAAACAGAAAAAAACGCGATGAGTTCTTACAATTTACTAATGACAATGGTGTGATGACCCGCCCAACATGGATATTAATGAATAAATTGATAATGTATAAAAATTCGCTACATGGCAATTTAGATAATGCACAAGCCTTGGAAGATAGATTGGTGAACATACCTAGCAGTGTGAGAATATAAACTAAAGTATGAAAAAAATATACATATTCGGAACAGGAGGCTTTGCAAAGGAAGTTTATTTTTTAATTAATGAAATTAATTCAGTAAAGGCAACTTTTGATGTATGCGGCTTTATTGATATTGATCCTAAAATTGATCATCTACAGATTGGTGCACATAAATTCGAAGTGTATGATGAGCTATCTTTTTTTAAAAATGCATTAAGTGAAAATGTGTTTTTTGCTATTGGAATTGGTAATCCAAAAATTTTAAATTCAATCAGAGAAAAATATAGGTCTGATTACAATTTCCCTAATCTTATACATCCCAGCGTAATTGGTCTTTTTGAAACAATAAGCATGGGCGTTGGAAATATAATTACCGCAGGTTGTATTTTTACTCTTGATATAATTATAGGTTCTTTTAATATCTTTAATTTGCATTCAACAATAGGGCATGATTCCGTCATTGGATCATGTAATGTCATAAATCCTGGTGCGAATTTATCAGGCGGTATCTGCCTTGGTAATAATAATTTAATTGGGACTAATTCTACTGTTTTACAATATATTAAAATTGGAAATAATAATGTAATAGGGGCTGGTGCGGTGGTTAACTCAATTATTGAAAATAATAAAGTAAGCGTGGGTGTTCCTGCAAAGGTGATAAAAGAAAATCATTAAAATAAATATATAAAGAATATTAAATTTTCGAGTTTTTAAAATGAAGAATATATATATAATAGCTGAGGCTGGTGTTAACCATAACGGAAGTTTGGCTAATGCAAAAAAATTAATTGAAAAAGCAAAGGAGGCCGGTGCAGATGCCGTTAAATTTCAAACATTTATTCCGGAATTAAATATAAGTAAAATTGCAGAAAAGGCTTCATATCAAATTGTGAATACAGGTAATAAAGAATCGCAATTAGAAATGGTTAAAAAACTATATTTAGATGTGGATGCGCACAAGGAAATGTTGGAACATTGTAAAAAGGTTGGGATTGAATTCTTATCTACCCCGTTTGATTTGGTAAGTATTGATACGCTCCATCAACTTGGCCTGCAAACAATAAAAATCCCCTCAGGTGAAGTTACAAATATTCCTTTTATTAAAAAATTGGGAAAACTCAACAAACGAATTATCCTGTCCACTGGAATGTGTTATTTAGGGGAAATAGAAACCGCAATTACTCTATTAACGGAAGCAGGAACTCAGAGAAGTAATATCTCATTATTGCATTGTAACACAGAATATCCAACACCAATGGAAGATGTAAATTTGCTTGCAATGATTACCCTTCGTGATGCATTTAAACTGGAAATAGGCTATTCTGACCATACTTTGGGAATTGAGATCCCCATTGCAGCAGCAGCATTAGGTGCTACCATTATTGAAAAACATTTTACGTTAGATGTTGAAATGGAAGGACCAGATCATAAAGCCTCACTAGATCCAGTAGAACTTAAAGCAATGATAATTGCTATTCGAAATATTGAAAAAGCCATGGGAGACGGTATTAAAAAACCATCGCCATCTGAGTCTAAAAATATTAACATCGCTAGAAAAAGTATTCATTTAACGAAAAACTTACCCAAAGGTCATATTATTACAGAAATCGATTTGATTATGAAACGTCCTGGAAATGGAATTTCTTCTTCTTTTTTCGAAAATGTAATTGGTAAAAAATTGGTTTCGGATTTATCTGAAGATCATATGCTAAATTGGGGAAATTTAGAATAACATTAAATGGTATTTTAACAACACCAGTAATTTTTTAAATATATGAATAATCAAAAAAATCAATGGGAAGAATCTTATCAAAAGAAAGATAATTTTGTGTTTTACCCACATGAAGAAGTTATCCGATTTTTTTCGAAGTACATTAATCAACGAAAAGGGATTGATACTTTCCAGAAAAAGCATGCTGAAGCAGGTCTCCCCAAGGTGCTTGACCTTGGGTGTGGAATAGGACGGCATGTAATATTTTCGAATGATATGCAAACCGATGCTTATGGAGTAGATTTATCTGAATCAGCTGTAAAATTTGCGATTGATTGGGCAAAAAAAGAAGGAATATCCAATCCGGAAGAAAAAATTCTTCAGTCCGATATTACCAAAATGCCATTTCAAAATAATTTTTTTGATTTTATTATTAGTCATGGCGTTCTTGATAGTATGTCCGAATCTAATTGCCGAAATTCTATTATAGATACCTGTAGAGTTTTAAAGCCGGGTGGTTATTTTTATTGTGATTTAATTTCCGGTGATGACAGTTTTCATGATCCGGATTTTTCAGGCGAAGAGATTGTTCAAGATGAACATGAAAAAAATACAATTCAATTATATTTTAATGGAAATTTAATTGATAATTTTTTTTCAAAATATTTTGAAATAATAGAAAATACATTAATAAAACGTACCAGTATAACCACTGATCGATATACTTCCAGGTATCATTTGATTTTGAGAAAAAAATAATTTAACATGAAGTACAAGGTTCTTATAGAAGCATCCGGCAGTTTGACATCCACTTATTTGATAAAATCTATCAAAGAAGCAGGAGCACTTGCTGTTGGATCGGATATAGTTGAATGTGCTGCACAATATTTAGCTGATGAATTTATTATATTTCCTTTAATTTCCAATCCTGAACTTTGGGAAATCATGGAAAAGGAAATTTTAGAACGAAAAATTAATGTTGTTATACCTTCATTTGATGAAACCTTGCTTGATTGGGCAAAAAAGAAAGATTATTTTTTTGAGAAAGGTATACATGTTATCTTATCAGATAAAGCTTCAATAGAAATTTGCCAGGATAAATGGAAAACATTTCAGTTCTTTAAACAAATTGGAATTCCTACCCCCGAAACAAGTACAGAAAATAAATACCCATTAATAAAGCCCCGATTGGGAAGAGGGGGAAAAGGTATTTTAATAGATTGTAAAGATGAAAATGTGCCGATGGATGACATGATTTCTCAGGAATACGTGAAGGGCCAGGAATACACGATTGATGTATTTTGTGATATACACAGTAAGCCAGTATATATCATTCCACGAAAAAGATTACAGGTGAAAGAGGGTAAATCCATTAGCGGAATCACTGCAATGCATTCAGGTATTATCGAATTTGTTAAAAAAATATGTAATAACTTGCCATTTATAGGGCCGATAAATATGCAATGTTTTGTTGAAAATAATGGTGAAATAAAATTTATTGAAATAAACCCCAGGATAGCAGGAGGAATGTCCTTGGGATTTGCTGCATCAGAAAATTGGGTTTCTTTGATTTTTAAAAACAGTATTGAAAAAAAACAAATTGAGCCCAAACCAATAAAATACGACTTAAAAATGTTTAGATATTACGATGAAGTATTTGTGCAATGAAATACCTTGGGAAGATATTAAAGCGATTGGTTTTGATATGGATGGTACCTTATATGATGAATTTGATTTTATAATTCAGGTGTACGAACCTATTGCGAGCCTATTTTCCAATTCGATAAGTGATATAAATACCATCAAGAATTCGATGTTGTTGAAATGGTTGGAAAAAGGGAGCTCTTATCCCTTTATATTTTCAGAGATAGCTGTCGAAATAGGTTTAGAAAACGATTTGCACGAAAAAAAAATAAAAGAAGCGCTATTAATTTATAGAAATTTTATTCCAACTTTGTTTTTATCAGAAAGAATTAAATTTTTATTGAAGGAATTTAAAGGAAAACATGAATTATTTTTGGTTTCAAATGGCTCTTCCACCTTGCAATGGAATAAAATTAAATCATTGGAGTTGGAAAAATATTTTGATAAACGTAATATTTTTGTTTCAGGGGATCATGGCAAAGGGGCTGATAAACCAAATCTAATGTCGCTTGATCATTTAGCGGTTTTTAACAAAAATTTTAAAAAAAAGGAAGTCGTTTTTATTGGAGATCGCTCCAATGATGAAGGTTATGCAAAAAATGCGGGGTTTCATTTCATTGATGTAAATAAAAAAAATAATTTATTTTAGAGAAAAACATTTGAAATAATAATATTATGGAAGGTATTTTTGAACAACATCATACAAATTCTCAAATTAAATTGAACAATTTTGAATTGTATGTTAAAAGACAAGCACTTACTCGTTTCATTGCCCGGTATGAACTATTTAAACAAATCATTTCCATCAAGGGATCTATTGTTGAATGTGGTGTTCACCATGGTGGTGGACTGATGGCTTGGGCTAAATTATCATCAGGTTTAGAGCCAATGGCATTGCATAGAAAAATAATTGGTTTTGATACATTTGATGGTTTTATAGATATTCACGAGAATGACATAGGGGTTACAGACAATCAAAGTCTTCAGAAAGGCGGCTTTTCTGCAGGTGTGAGTTCGTATGATTATATAACACAGTCTGTAAAGGAGTATGATGAGAATAGATTTTTAAATCAATTTGAAAAAGTAGAACTAATAAAAGGAGATGCAACAATAACGATCCCCGAATTTATAAGTGCAAACCAGCATCTTATTATTTCTCTCCTGTTTTTAGATTTTGATTTATACCAACCAACAAAAGCAGCTCTTAAGAATTTTTTACCACGCATACCTAAGGGGGGCATTATAGCTTTTGATGAAATAAACAATTCGGCTTGGCCCGGGGAGACCGTTGCACTAATTGAAGAATTTGGTGGTTTGAATAAATTGAATATTCAAAAATTCCCGTTTGATCCAAACATAGCCTATATAGTACTATAATGAAAATAAAAATTTTAGCGGTAACAGGTATTCGATCCGAATATGATATTTTGTATCCTGTTATAAAAAAAATGCAGGATGATCCTTTCTTTGAAGTAGTGTTAGCAGTCAGTTCAGCTCACCTTTCGGAATGGCATAATTTTACTCTAAAAAAAATTGAAGAGGATGGTTTTACTATTGTTGATAAATTAGATAGTTTATTTATGACCAATAGAAATGTTCAACGTTCAAAAGGAGTTGGCATCTTAACGTATGCACTATCACAGACAGTGGAACGGGAAAAACCTGATTTTTTATTTGTTGTTGGTGACAGGGAAGAAAGTATTGCTACTGCAATTGTTGGTAATTATATGAATATACTTACAGCCCATTTAGGTGGTGGAGATCCTGTTTTTGGAAATGCTGACGATCCCATGAGAATGGCTGTTTCTAAATTGGCACATATACATTTTACAACAGCAGAACTATATGCTGAAAATTTGAGGAAAATGAAAGAAGATGATTTTCGTGTTTTTTTTAGTGGAAATCCAGCCTTCGCCAATATTAAAAATGTTGAACAAAAATCATTAGCCGAAATTTCCGAATACTTATCGTTTGATATAACGGACGGTAATTATATTGTTCTTGTCAAACATCCCCTTTCATCTGAAGAAGGAGGCGCTTACGAACAAATGAAAGTTACATTGAATGCATTGGAGATATTTTGTACAAGTCATAATTATAAGGTTATTGCATCCTATCCGAATACAGATCCCGGTTCCTATGATATACTTCGAGCAATAAAAGAATTTGAAAATAAGCAATTCATAAAATTCAATAATACATTGCCGCGCGAATATTTTGTTAATCTCATGAGGAATACGAAAGCATTAATTGGAAATTCAAGCATGGGAATTTTAGAAGCACCATTTTATAAATTGCCTGTGGTGAATGTAGGGAATCGTCAACAAGGAAGATTAAATGCTGGAAATGTAAAATTTGTAAAACATCAAAAAGAAGAAATTATTAAAGCCCTTGAAGAGGCTTGTTTGAATGATGAGTATAGGTTAAAAATCCAAAATTTGCTTTGTCCTTATGGAGATGGAAGTGCTCCTGAAATAATTTGCGAGACAATTAAAAAAATAAATCCCAAAGACAAAAAGTGGCTGGTAAAAGAGAATTTATGTTAAATCAAATGTTGTTAAATTATCAATTAATATGAAAATAGTCGTTATATCTGCCCATCCAGATGATGAAGTACTTGGTTGTGGTGGAACTCTATTAAAACATAAGGAAAACGGTGATGAATTGTATTGGATAATTATTACCAATGTTTTTGAAAATCAAGGATTCTCTAAAGAGCTAATTAATGGGCGTCAGCAGGAAATTGAAAAAATTAAAAATTTGATGGGCTTTTCTACTGTTCACAAATTAGATTATCCTACAATGGGTTTGGATTCAAGTTCAATAAATACAATGATTCCAAAAATATCAACATTGTTTAACGAAATAAAACCGGAAGTATTGTATGTAATGAATCGGTCAGATGCTCACTCCGACCATCGTTTGACATTCGATGCAGTAATGGCTTGTACAAAATCGTTTCGTTACCCATTTATAAAAAAAGTGTTAATGTATGAATGTATTTCAGAAACTGAATTCGCTCCAGCATTACCCGAAAAAGTTTTTCAGCCGAATTATTTTGTTGATGTCACAAAACATTTTGACAAAAAATTGGAAATGATGAAAGTATATAAATCAGAATTATCTGAACATCCTTTTCCAAGAAGCTTAAGGAACATTGAAGCATTAGCTACATTCAGAGGGGCATCTGTTGGTGTCGAGTACGCGGAAGCATTTCAGCTGATAAAATTTATTGATAAATAAAAAAACTGATAAATATTTTAAATGATATAACATTTTTTTAAAAAATTCAGCAAAAAACATGACAGATTTCCAGAAATATACATTTCCAGAAAATGATACAGCTCGGGGAGCATTGCAATTAATTAATGAAATTGCAATTCCAAACATGGCATTATTTATTATAAATGAAAGCGAACAATTAATTGGTTCATTGACTGATGGCGATATCAGACGAGGTTTGTTAAATGGACTCACAATTGATGAACCCGTAAATAGTTTCATGAATCCCCAAAGCAAATGTTTTGTAGATGGGGAAAACAATTTTGAAAAATTAAAAAAATTTAAGGATATCGGGATGCGTTTCGTACCTGTTATAAATTCCAGTAAACAAATTATAAAGGTTATCGATTTGGATAAATTACGCTCATTAATTCCTGCTGATGCAATATTAATGGCAGGAGGAAAAGGAGAACGACTTAAACCCTTTACCAATAATGTTCCAAAACCGATGTTGAAAATTGGAGACAAACCTATTATTATTAGAAATATTGAGCGCTTATCTAATTATGGCATTTCTAAATTTCATATTTCTGTGCGCCATATGGCAGATTATATCGAAGATGGAATCAAGGAATATAAAATGGAGAATGTATCCATTGATTTTGTTAAAGAAGACAAACCCCTTGGTACTATTGGTTCAGTTAAATTGATTAGGAAATTTGTGAATGATACTATCTTGTTGATGAATTCTGATCTTCTTACCAATATTGATTTTCATGACTTTTATAAAAAATTTATCGAATCGGATTCTGATATGCAGGTAGCTACAGTTCCCTATCATATTGACGTTCCGTATGCAATAATGGACATAAATGATAAAAATGAAGTCTCATCTTTTAGAGAAAAACCACGTTATACTTATTATTCCAATGCAGGAATATATTTTTTCAAAAAGGAATTGGTGGATTTGATCCCGGATGACGATATATTTGATGCAACTCATTTTATGGAAGCTGTAATTGCTAACAAGAAGAAATTAACTTCCTATCCAATTTTAGGTTATTGGCTGGATATTGGACGCATGGAAGATTTTAACAAAGCGCAGGAAGACGTTAAACATATATATTTCTAATGAAAATCTTATACATTATACCCGCACGTGGTGGAAGTAAGGGAGTACCAGGCAAAAACATACGTTTTTTAGGAGATAAGCCATTGATTGCGCATACCATTGTTGCGGCACAAAACACGAAATACAAGGGAACCATTTTAGTGAGCACTGATGATGAAAAAATAGCTGCTATTGCAAAAAAATATGGTGCCGAAGTACCTTTCATGCGCCCTGAAATATTATCTTCTGACTCCGCTCCTACAATTGATGTTCTATTTCATGCATTAAATTATTACGGCAATCAAAACAAAACATTTGATATTATTGTGTTATTACAACCTACCTCCCCCTTGCGAAACGCAAAAGATATTGATGATGCAATAAAATTAATGATTTCGAAAAATTCAGAGGCAATTGTATCTGTTTGTGAAGCGGAACACCATCCTCTCTGGGCAAACATATTACCAGAGGATGGTTCAATGAAAAACTTTATACGCAATGAAATTAAGGGATTAAATCGCCAACAGCTACCAAAATATTATCGATTGAATGGAGCCGTTTTTATTTCAACAATCCCTGCTTTAAATAAATATAAAAGTTTTTTTCATAAAAACACATACAGTTGCATAATGCCGGCAGGACACTCTGTTGATATCGATCACGAGATTGACTTCAAACTTGCGGAGTTACTCTTGAAGAATAAGGAAACAATTTAATAGTATGCTCTAAAGCAATTGTTAAGAAAATCTCAGAAAGTAAATCGCCAAGCATAATAAAATGTATAATGGCACATCCTTTTAATTT
>CAMBDK010000098.1 GCA_945865315.1 Chitinophaga pinensis
AGATTATTGCAAACCTTTAACTTTCGTTTAGCCTCAGACAGTTTCCGCTCCTGCACAAGCCATCGCTTTGAATTACCTTTGATTTTTGAATCATCAATAGTTGATGTCGGTCATTTTAGTTTTAAATTAGCATCCCGCTTTAGTGCCTAATTTGGATTTAATCAATCTGTTATACATTGTAAACAATTTTGATTACAGTCAATTCATTTTTTGAAGCATTTTTTCTTTTGTCTTGATACAAAAGAAACAAAAAATC
Organism: Chitinophaga pinensis; assembly: GCA_945865315.1. Lineage (GTDB taxonomy): Bacteria > Bacteroidota > Bacteroidia > 2-12-FULL-35-15 > 2-12-FULL-35-15 > 2-12-FULL-35-15. Next base: position 257 of record CAMBDK010000098.1, read on the forward strand.
AAGACTCCAACTATTTACGATAAAAAATCTAAACGTCATTCATCCGAGCGGAAAAACTCGGCTGATAGATTATTGCAAATCTTTAACATTCGTTTAGCCTCAAACAGTTTCCGCTCCTGCACATGCCCTCGCTTTGAATTACGTTTGATTTTTATCGTAAATAGTTGATGTCGGTCATTATAGTTTTAAATTAGCCTTCCCCCGCAGTGCCTACCGGGGATTTAATCAATTTGTTATACATTGTAAGCAAATTTGGTTACACTCAAATGAAATCATCTGTTTTTATTAATATACATGTTTTGTCGAAATTATTTTGAAAAGCATTACCTAATTAAAAAAAATCCTCTGACTTATTAAGGTCAGAGGAGAAAATTTAATTTTATTTTTTTAAAAAACTACTCTGATTTATCTTTTCCTTCAGCCTTTAGGTAAAGATTTAGAATTTTTTTAAAGAGAGCATTTCTTATACCCCTCATGGTAAATGCATTTATTTTTTAAAAAGTATTTCTAAAACAATATTATAAAATTGTAGTATTTAAACAGTTTTTATTAGTGTTTTACTTTCGCAGAGAAATAAAAAGAGCTTTTTTATTTTTTTTAAATGCAATATAAAAATTTAAATAATTATTGTTCAAAAAGAACAGGATAAAAACTATTTATTCATTACAACAATTTTCTTGTTAATTGTTCTGTTGGACAAACTAACTTTAATATTGTAAATACCAGAAGTTAAGAAACTTATATCAATATTTTGATGTAAATCACCAGCTAAAAATTTGCCTTCGGCCATGATTTGTCCATTTACATTCATAATGATGTATTTTACAAGTTCTTTATTATTGTTGGATTTCACTGTAAGTAAAATATTATCAGTAGCTGGATTTGGATAAACATTAATTAGGTCATTAACATTCTCAATGTTATTTATTGCCATAGGCCCTGAATCTAGCAAGCAAATATCGAATTCTGGAGTTGCAGTAATAGAGGATCCATAATGATAAACGCGAATATAATAAGTGTTACCTATTGTTAATCCAGTGGAATTTATTACTTCGGTACCTCCAGTAGTTGTTAGGTCGGTACAAGCAAGAGCAGCAGCACCACAGCTGTCTTTTAGTGATATTACAGCATCAAAAGACTCGGCCCCCTTAAGAGTGATTGTTTGATTTGTAGCAACTGCAATAAATTTATACCACACATCAAAAGCGGCAGAGCTAGAAAAGCCAGAACATTCATCAGCAGCACCATTTTGGGTAGACCCTATCACAGTGCCAGTGGTATTAGAACAATTGGAATTAGCAGTTAATGTAATAGCCCCAGAGCAATCATCATTAATGGGTGGAGCAGGAGGATAAGAAACACAAATTTCAAATTCAGGTGTTTCAGGCGACATACTTCCATAATGGTAAACTCTAACAGAATAGGTATTGCCGATAACCAATCCGGTAGGAGTTAGCACTTCTTTGCCTCCATTGGACGTATTGTCGATACAGCTAATTACAGCTCCATTGCAACTCTCCCTTAAAGTGATAACTGCATCAAATTCATAAGAGCCTTGCACTGAAATTGTGTTATTAGTAGCAGTAGCAACAAACGCAAACCAAACATCAAATGACGTATTGCTAAAAGTGCAACTATCAGGGTTAGCTGATTGGGTAGCACCAGCAACTGTTCCTATCGTACTATTACAAATTGAATCTACAGAAAGGATAATTGGATTATTGCAATTGTCGTTTGCAGGGATTGGAGGAGGTGTAGCAATACAAATTTCAAATTCTGTAGTAGTTGGTAATTCGCTACCGTATGCATACACTCTCACAAAATAGGTGTTCCCAGCAATTAATGAAGTATCATAAATTTTTTCTATACCGCCCGAACCAGAAAAGTCGGAGCATGCAATACTTGAGCCAGAGCAGCTGTCCCAAATAGATACAACAGCATCAAAAGAAGGAGATCCCTTTACAGATATTATTTGTCCGCTGGAGTCAGCAACAAATTGATACCAAACATCGTAAGCTGAAGCACTAGTATAATTGCATGAATCTGGAGGCATCGATTGAGAAGATCCCTCTACAGAGCCTAGAGTATAATTGCAAACAGAATCAACATTTAATAAAATTGCATTTGAGCAATTATCATAAAGTGGAGGAGGAGCTGGCAATGAAACGCAAATATCAAATGCCGGGGTAGAAGGTAATGCTGAACCATAGGAATAAACTCTAATATAATAGGTGTTTCCAATTATTAAATTAGAATCTTTAATAATTTCCATTCCTCCTGAATAAGTTTTGTCGGAACAACTTAATACTATTCCATTGCAACTGTCTTTCAAAACAATAACTGCATCAAAAGAAAGAGAACCTTGCACCTTTATAATATTATTAGTTGCAGTTGCAACAAATTTATACCAAACGTCAAATGCGCTGGTACTTGAAAAGGAAGCACAAGTATCAGCAGGACCAGATTGCGTTGCTCCAGCAGTGGAGCCAGATATAAAAACGCAAGTAGAGTCTACATTTAATGGAATAGCATTTACGCACTCATCATTAATAGGTGGTGGTGCAGGCAAAGAGATACAAATTTCAAAGCCTGGTGTTGTTGGCAAAGTATTGCCATAATGATAAATTCTAATATAGTAAATACTACCTGCCGTTAAATTAGTTGTTGTTAAATTTTCTGTACCACCAAAACCAGAATTATCAGCACAGCCTATTAAGGTTCCGTTACAACTGTTCATTAACATGATAACAGCATCGAACGAGCCAGAACCTTTAACAGTAATAATTTGATCGGTTGAACTTGCTGCGAATTTATACCATACATCGAAGGCGCTTAAACTTGTAATACCATTGCAGGTTCCTGGCGACAATGATTGAGTAGCAAAATCAACAGTTCCCGAAATGAAATTGCATGTGGGGTTTACAACAAGTTCTATAGCTCCCGAACACTCATCATTAAGAGGTGCAGAAAGGGGAGGAGGTAAAGAAAAAAGCTGCGTTTTTTCAAAATTCACTTCTATAAAATGTGCTACTTTGGCTTGAATAGTTTTATTTGATATAAAAAAGCAAAGTGTTAGGCCAGATGCAATTAAAAATACTTTTAGGTAATTCTTCATTATTGTTTTATTTTGAATGTTTTTAAATTTGATAAAATGTTAAATTAATAGGAAGGTTTATTTATTAATAAACCTTCCTATTTGCTATTAGATTTATTGAACTAGCACTCTTTTAATAATTTTTGTTTCACCCGATATAAATAAAACAGAATAGGCCCCTTTAGCAATGTTAAGATTACTAATAGAGAGTGAAATTTCACCATTTAAACTATTTATAACATTAGAATAAATTTCCTGGCCATAAATATTAATAATGCGAATGTTCACTTTATCTTGACTAAAAATAGCCGAGGATTTGATATTAAAATTACCCGATGAAGGATTTGGGTAAATTACTATTTCATTTGCTATGTCTACCTCTTCAATTCCAACACCAGAGCAGGAAACAAATGTTGGCTGTGAACCAACAACGCATCCATTAGCGTTATCAGTAATATAAATAGAGTAATACCCTGATTGATTTGCGGTATAAAACTGAGAATTTGCTCCAATAATAGGAGTACCAGATATGTACCACTGATAAGTAACATTATTTACCTGGTTTGCGGCAAGTGCGCAGCCAGCAGCTTGCATTATAGGGACTGCAGGGCAAATAATGCCAGTTTGAGTGATGGTATGAATTTGACCAGCAACTATTATGGTACCAGTTCTTGATGCGGTAAGATTGCTTATTGCAGTTGTATAAATAACAGTTCCATTACCAGAACCATTGTTGCCAGCCGAAATAAATATCCAGCTATCATTTGAAATTGCCGACCAAGTACAACCAAAACCTGCAGAAACAGTAATATTTCCTGTTCCCCCAGCAGAAGTATAGGCTTGAGTGGCGGGTGATATAGTAAAGCTACAAGAAGAAACGCCATTTTGAACTACATTATGCGTTTGACCTGCAATAGAAATAGATCCTAATCTTTGTGCAGTGCCTGTATTTGCAGAGACTGAATAACTAAGGGATCCATTGCCAGATCCAGTATTACCCGATGTAACCGTAATCCAACTGTTATTTGAAGCGGCAGTCCAGTTACATCCACTATTAGCAGTAACATTTACAGTACCTGTACCAGCTAAAGAGGTAAATGAAAGTGCTAAAGGAGAAATAGAAAAAACACAAGATACACCACTAATAATTACTGTGTGGGTTTGTCCAGCAACAGTGATTGTACCAGTAAGTTGTGTTGTACCAGAGTTGGGAGCAACAGAATAATTAACAGTACCATTTCCAGAACCGCTAGCTCCTGAGGTTACTGTGATCCATGGGTTATTTGAAGTAGCAGTCCAGGCACAGCCGCCAGTAGTTGAAACATTTACATTTCCTAAGCCACCATTGGAAGCGTAGGAAAGGCTGGTGGGCGAGATACTAAAAGAGCAAGGTAAAACACCACTCTGTGTAACAGTATGCAATTGTCCTGCAATGGTTATAGTTCCAACACGCTGCGAAGAGGTGGTATTTGCTGTAGCAGAATAATTTACTGAACCATTTCCAGTGCCTGTATTACCAGAAGTAACAGTTAACCAAGAATCGTTAGATGTAGCGGCCCAAGCGCAACCACTAGCAGCAGTGACAGTAACAGTACCAGTAGCCGCAAGGTTAGTGTAGGATTGGTTTAGTGGGGAAATTGTAAAAGTACAAGTAGTATTTCCGCTTTGAGCAACTGTATGAGTTTGCCCTGCTATTGTTATTGTTCCGGTACGCTGTGATACAGCAGTGTTAGCTGATACAGCATAGTTTACTGCGCCATTTCCTGCACCAGTGCTACCAGAGGATATTGTAATCCAGCTATCATTAGAAGTTGCTGTCCAGGAGCATCCGGTTGCTGTTGTAACGTTAACTGTGCCAGTTCCTGCAGTAGCAGGGAAGGACAAACTAGTAGGAGCGATAGCATAGGTGCATGTTGCAACAGTGTGTGTTACACAAACTTGAAAATTACCAGTGCCGGCACCCACACCATAATGATAAATACGAATTAAATAAATTGCACCAACCGTTAAACCGGTAATATTAGAAGTTTCTAAACCTCCAACCCCGCTTATGTCGGAACAAGTTATATTATCTCCGGTACAAGTTGTACCAGTTCTTATATCTATGACAGCATCAAATCCGGCGCCACTTTGCACCTCCACCTTATGGTTTGTTGATACGGCAGTAAAAGAGTACCATACATCATCATCACCATTACCAGTGCATACACCAGGAATAGATTGTGTAGCTCCCGCGGTTGTACCGTTGATAAAATTGCAACTAGTGGATGAAGTTAATTGAGAATCAAATAAACAAAAGTCGTTAAGAGGAGAAGAAGAAACGGTGTGCTTAACACAAATTTGGAAATTACCGCTGCCAGCTCCAAGTCCAAAGTTATAAACTCTTATTAAATAAGTAGAGCCAATAGTTAAACCTGTTAAGCTTAAAGTTTCCAAACCGGCTGATCCAGTTACATCTTTACATGCAATATTTGTACCAGTACAAGATGAATTCGAACGAACCTCGATTACAGGATCAAAACCGGTACCACCTTGCACATTAACCTCATGAGATGTAGCAATAGCATCAAAAGAGTACCAAACATCGTCATCACCATTTCCGGTGCAATTACCTACAATAGATTGCGTAGCACCAGTTGTAAATCCGGTGGTATAAGAGCAAGAAGTTGCGGAAGTTAATGAAATAAGATTCGAGCAAATGTCGTTTGGCGGAGCAGCAGGAGGCGCATGGGTGACACAAATTTGAAAAGATCCACCACCATCACCAGCACCATAATGATACACTCTAATTAGGTAAGTAGAGCCAATTGTTAAGCCAGTTAAATTAGCTGTTTCTAAACCAGCAGCACCACTACCGTCCGTACACAAAATGTTGGTACCAGTGCAAGAAGAATTAGAGCGAATATCCAGAACAGCATCAAATGCCCCCGCCCCTTGAACTTTCACTACATGAATTGTAGCTTGTGCAATAAATTTAAACCAAACATCATCATCTCCGGTACCGTTACAAGAATTTGTTGACATAGATTCTGTAGCATTTAACGTGGAGCCTGAAGTATAAGTACAATTAGTGGCAGAAGTTAAAGTAATAGCATCAGAGCAAATATCGTTTACAGGACCACTTGGAGCAGCATGTGTGACACAAATTTGAAAAGCACCACCACCAGAACCAGGCCCAAAGTGATATATTCTCACTACATAAGTAGCACCAATAACTAAACCAGTTAAATTTGCTGTTTCTAAACCATTTGCTCCATTATTGTCAACGCATTGAATATTATTAGCTGTGCAAGCAGGAGCATTCCTTATATCGACAACTGGGTCAAAACCACCTGAACCTTGAACCTTCACAACATGACTGTTGGATACTGCAACAAATCGATACCAAACATCGTCGTCTGGATTCCCTAGACAAGTTCCCGGAATAGTTTGCGTAGCATTTAAAGTGGTTCCAGAAGTATAATTACATGAAGTAGAAGATGTTAAACTAATAACATCGGCACAAAAATCATTAACAGGACCTGATGCTGTTGCAACGTGAGTAACACATATACTAAAACTTCCCCCTCCATCTCCAGCTCCGAAATGATAAACTCTAACTAAATATGGTGAGCCAATAGTTAATCCAGTGGCTACTACTGATTCTAATCCACCAGCAGAAGATGCATCTGAGCATTGAATATTTGATCCACTGGCACAAGAACCAGACCTAATGTCAACAACGGCGTCAAAGCTTCCATACCCTTGAACTTTAATGGTATGGCTTGTCTCCTGAGCAAAAAATGAATACCATACATCGTCATCAGCATTACCTGTGCCACCTGAGCATGTAATGGCGGCAATTGTTTGGGTAGCTCCAATCGTGCTTCCAGAGGTATAACTACAAGTTACAGAAGATGTTAAAAAAACAGCATCATTACAAAAATCGTTAGGAGCTGCGCTAGAAAATGGATGGGTAACGCATATATCAAAATCTCCCCCACCATCTCCAGTCCCGAAATGATAAACTCTAATCAAATAGGTTGAACCTATAGTTAAGCCGGGCACTACTACCGTTTCTAATCCAGCTACGGCAGTTCCATCTCCGCAAGCAATATTAGTTCCATAGCAGGTTCCTGATCTTACGTCAACAACAGCATCAAAGTTTCCAAACCCTTGAACTTTAACGGTATGGGATGTTGCTGCCGCAACAAATGAAAACCATACATCATCATCAGCAGTACCGGTACTAGAAGAGCAAGAAATTGCCGCTAATGTCTCCGTTGCGGCAAGAGATGAGCCAGTAGTATAAGAGCAAGATGTACTTGAAGTTAAAGCTTGAGCATTATTGCAAAAGTCATTGCCAGGCTGAGCGTAAACATTTTTAAAATGTAAGGTCAGAAATATTAAAAAGCTTAAAATAAGTAACTGTTTTTTCATGATGTATGTATTAAAAATTGTTTACAAATATAGTTACAATATTTTTAATTTCAATATTAATTTAATTAAGTTTAATTTCTCAATAAATTTGTGTAAGCAATAATAAAAATAAAACCACGTTTGCCAAAGATAATTTTTGTTTACTTTGTGTTTTATTATTGATATAAATATGAAAAGGCGGCAATTTTAATAGGCAGCATAACCATAAAAACGATCTTTAAAATTTTTATTAATTAAATGAATTCAACAAAACGATATTTATTAATTTTAGTTTGCTTAATAAATAATATAGTTTTATCGCAGGATGGAGGGCGCAATACCTATGAATTTTTAAACTTGCCATTATCTGCAAGAGCAATAGCATTAGGTGGTAATCTTATATCTACGAGGGATAATGATTTGAATATATCCTTTAACAATCCTGCCCTGCTGAATGATTCTATGAATAATAAGGTTGCGGTTAATTATGTCAACTATTTTGGTGATATAAATTATGGTTATGCTGCAATTGCCAAACACATTAAAAGTGTTGGGAATTTTAGTGCAGGCATACAATATTTGAATTATGGTAATTTTATACGTGCTGATGAATCGGGAAATACCGATGGTACTTTTGGCGCCAATGAAATGAGTTTAAACGTGTCCTATTCCAGGTCGATTCTCGACTCAAACCTATTTATAGGAGCGAACCTGAAAACTATTTATTCCTATTTAGATTCTTATTATTCATTGGGCTCAGCCTTAGATTTGGGAGCCGTATATAGTATTCCTGGAAGGGGTTTGGGATTAGCTGCCGTCATAAAAAATGTGGGGTATCAATGGAAGCCATATGTAGCAGGTAATAGAGAGAAGCTGCCATTCGAAATACAGCTTGGCTTTTCCAAGAAGCTAAGGCATGTGCCCTTCCGTTTATCCATGGTGTATGAAAATGTTGAAAAATGGGATTTAACATACGAAGATCCATCCAATCCTTTTTTAACTATAGATCCACTTACAGGGGAGGCTATTAAGCAAAACAAAACCAAATTATGGAGTGATAAATTAATGCGTCATATAGTTGTTGGGGGAGAATTTTTAATTACAAAAAACTTTTTTTTACGAGCGGGCTATAATTATCAGCGGAGAAAAGAATTGAAAATACCTGAAAAAAGAGGTATGACAGGTTTTTCATTTGGATTTGGCTTTCGTATTTATAAATTTCAATTTAGTTTCGGGCGAGCTGTTTATCATTTAGCTGGTGCTTCGAATAATTTTTCACTTAGCTTTGATATTAACAGTTTTTATTCAAAAAAATAATAGTTCTTTTGATTTGTTAAAAAAGTAAGAAGAGCAAGGAAAGAAAATAAATTTGGCGTTTATAATTTTTTCGATATTTATAATTGACCTTTTTATAAAAAAACAGTGCTAATAAAAGTAATAATATATTTAAATGTCTAAAATCACCATTGCAATTGATGGATATTCATCCTGCGGGAAAAGCACCTTGGCAAAATCATTGGCGGCGCATTTACATTATGCATATGCTGATTCAGGAGCAATGTATCGTTGTATAACACTTTATGCTTTAAGAAAAGGAGTGATTAAAGATGGTAGTTTTTTGCCTGAGGAGATCATTAAGTTATTACCAGAAATAAAATTATCTTTTGAGTTTAATCCGCAAACTAAATCATCGGATACATTTTTGAATGCCGAGAATGTGGAAAAAGAAATTCGCCTCATGGTTGTTTCAGAAAATGTAAGTCAGGTGAGTGCTATTCATGAAGTGAGAGTTCATATGATAGCCATTCAGCGAAAGTTAGGTAAAAACAGGGGTATTGTCATGGATGGACGTGATATTGGTTCCAATGTATTTCCATCTGCGGAGTTAAAAATATTTATGACATCCGATACAGACATTCGCACTCAAAGAAGGTTTGATGAGTACAAAGCGAAGGGGCAGAATGTTTCATTTAGTGATATAAAAACAAATTTGTTGAGTCGTGATTATGAAGATACTCACCGTAAAGAAAATCCATTGATTCAGGCTAGTGATGCTGTAGTGCTTGATAATACAGACCTAAGCAGGGAAGAGCAATTGGAATTTGTAGTTAAGTTGATTCATGAATTGAGCCATTCTAAAAAGTAGTTTTGATTTTTCAGAAAAGTTCAACAGTACAAAAATCGTTAAATAGCCAAGGCTATTCGCCTCATTTACGCTTTGAAAAAGAACAAAATAACTTCGCCAATTCCGCACCATTTATTTCTTAACAGAGCCTTAATTAAAAATTATTAATTTTTAGCATTCGTTAATCGCTCTAAAACAAGTTGAATTAATTTGTCAACAGCAACATGGTAATTTTTACTGTATTGCTTTGCTACCCTGTTGGCTATAATAGCGCAAACTGTGCATGTTTTATGACCAAGCAATGCCCCTAAGCCATAAAGTGCAGAAGTTTCCATTTCAAAGTTAGTAATACGATTTTCTTTATATTTAAAATCAGTTAATTGTTGATTAAAATCTTCCACCCATGGAGTTAGTCTAAGTTTACGTCCTTGAGGGCCATAAAAACCAGGAGCCGTTGCTGTGATACCATGAATCATATCAAAACCAATAGCATTAATCAATTCTTGAGCTCCTTTAATAGCATAAGGGTAAGGCAAGTTTTTATTCCAATTGGTTTGCTGGATGAAAGCTTCCGAAATTCCATTTTCATTAATAGAAGGTAAATCGAGATAGTAATTCATTAAGCCATCAAAGCCTAATCCGTGCGTTGAAACTACGTAACTATCTACCGGTATATCATTTTGCAAAGCACCAGAAGTTCCAATTCTTACAATATTTAAATTTCTTTTTTTCTCTTTTACACAGCGAGTTTTTAAGTCGATATTAACTGCCGCATCCAATTCATTCACCAAAATATCAATATTATCAGTACCTATACCGGAGGATACAACCATTATAGGCTGTCCTTTGAAAGTTCCTTTATGTGTAATAAATTCGCGATTTTGTGTTTTAAAATCAATGGTGTCGAAAAATTTGGAAACAGCTTCAACGCGGCCCTGGTCACCAACGATAATAATATTATCGGTAATGTTTTCAGGCAATAAATTTAAATGGTAAATACTTCCATTTGGATTAATAATAAGTTCGGTTTCGGGAATGAAATTGTTCATGTTGTTAGTTTTTATAAAAGGAATTTGTAGATTTGTGTTATTGATAATTTTGTATTTTATTAAAAGAAATCAAAAGTATTCAAAATTTATGAAAGATCATTTTTTATAAATAGAAAATTAATTTACAAACCACCTTTCTTAATTATAAAGATAAAGTAAGGAAAAAAAACAACCATATGAATCCATTTAAAATAGAAAAAATTCTTGTTCCAATTGATTTTTCAGAAACGTCCATGCTTGCTTTTGAGCATGCCATCTTTGCTGCTAAATTATTAAAAGCGGAATTGGTGCTATTGCATGTAATAGAAAATCATTGGGAAAAATTTAATATTGTAGTACCCGAATTGCGGGTGAATGCTCCTAATGATATTATAGATGCTATTGATGCAAGGTTAGAAGAAATTGCTTCAAACATACTTTCAACACATGGAATTAAATCCACCTGCATTACTTCCAGTGGAGTTATTTTTAGTGAAATTATTACGGAAGCAAAAGAACAAAATGTGGATTTGATAATTATGGGCACACATGGTAATTCTGGTTTCTCGGAGTCATTTATTGGGAGTAATACATTTAAAGTAACCACGAGTTCGGCGTGCCCTGTAATTTCAGTTCATACACATTCACAAAAAACAGGATTTAATGAAATACTATTACCTATTGATGATTCGTCGCATTCGTTGCAGAAAGTAAATCATGCAGTAATATTAGCAAAGCATTTTTCATCCCGTATTCAACTTGTTGGGTTATCAGATTTTGAAGATGAATTAAATATTCAAAAGTTTGAAATTAAATTATTGGAAATAGAGGCGTATATAAAAAAGAGTGGTTTAGTATCTGCAAGAAAAATTATAGCTGGGAAAAATAAAGCTACCATGGTTGCAGATTACGCGAAAATAATCGGAGCTGATTTAATAATAATTATGACTGACCAGGATGAAAATATTAGCGGTCAGTTTATGGGAGCATATGCTCAGCAAATAGTAAATAATTCAAAAATTCCTGTTTTTAGTATTCGTGCTGCAGAGGGTTCAATATTTACATTGGAAGATTTTCCATCAATTGAAAATCAATAATAGATATTATATAATTTAAATCCTTATGTTAATCAGCCGCAATACTGGACAAGCTCTTAATGAGCTATGAGCAGGCAAGGAGTAATTTCGAGCTTGTTGAGAAAATTGGGTTTAAGAGAATTTTTCGAAATAAATTCGCAAATTAAATGGCTCAAAAACTGTGTATTTTTCTTTTTTCTTGATAACTTTCGGTGGTTCGACAAACTATCACCAGAGGCTTTCCCAGGAGAGGCTCCGGAAACAATAAATTAAGAACAAACGGTTGCTCCTCACCTAAAACTTTGCATTGTGTTTGTTTCTAACTTAGGTGCGTTTTGGTAAGGATGTTTTTTTCAAAAAAACAAAATCATTTGTTTTTATTAATATATCTGTTTTGTCGAAATTATTTTGAAAGCTTTAC
>CAMBDK010000099.1 GCA_945865315.1 Chitinophaga pinensis
GCAAAACTGTTGTACCGGTATTGAATGAAAATGGGGTATAAGGAACAGAACTTACACTATAGGAAGTTGTAGCCTTTGTTCCCTGCAATGTTGCACTAATGGAAGTACAGCCCGAGCACAAACTGGCATTGGGCCCAACTGTTAAATTAGGACAAGAAGGAGCTTGAGCAAAATTGACCCTTGAAAATAAAATTAATAAAGTTAATAAAACGAAGGTTTTATTTTTATAAATAAAAAAGTTTGATTTCGCCATTTTACTATTATTCTAGAATCATTTTTTTTATTCCACTATCGATACCGTTCCAATATAATAGTGTGTTTTGTTAAACACATCCGTTAGTTTTACTTTCCATATATAAACATCTATTTGAGCTTTATTTTCACCATCATTTGCAATACCGTCCCATTTTTGATTTATATCTCTAGCGTTAAAAATTAAATCGCCCCACCTATTAAAAATCCATAAATTATATTTTATAATTCCAATACCAGAACCAAAAAAATAATCGTTAATACCGTCGCCATTGGGGGTAAACACATTTGGGATATAAAAAGTAAATTCTGGCCCAATAAAAATATCATGTTCTACAGTGTCTATGCATCCATCGGAATTTTTCACAATTAATGTTACTAGGTAATTTGAAGAAACTTCACTAGGATAAGTGTGAACTGGACTGGGAGTATTAGGAAACAATAGGGTGCTGTCGCCAAAATCCCAATGCCAATAATTTACATCACTTGTAGATTGATTATTAAATGTAATAACGGGATCAATTACAGAAGCATAAGTTGGGCTTGGAGTAAATTCTGCTATTGGCATATAAAAAACTTGAATCATTTGAGGAATACTTAAAAATGATGCGCAATTATGATTTGAAGTTGCGATTAATTTGATATCATAAAAACCAGGATCGGAAAAACAATAGCTAGGATTCTGTTGTAATAAGCCACTACTGCCATCTCCAAAATCCCAGCTCCATGAAACGATAGTATCTCCCCCCCCAACAGTAGTTATATCTGTAAAATTAACGCAGTGTATAGGGCATCCCGATGGAATATCAACAGAGAAATTTACAACTGGATTTTGATAGAAATAAAGAATAACATTAGATGAGGAACTGGAGCATGGACCTGTTGGATCATCAGTAGTTAAAGTTAAAATAACGGAGTCGGCGGCAAATTCAGCTTGAGAAGCAGTATATACAGCGTTAACAAATGTATTACCAGGAGAGAAGCTACCACTGCCGCCAGTCCACGAACCACTAGTTGCGGCACCTCCTATAGAACCGCCAAGTGTTATTGGTGTTCCAGAGCAAACATATTGAGCCGATCCAGCATTAGCAGTTGGTAACTGATTTATTGTTATTAAAATTTGATCGCTAATACTTAAACAGGGACCAGTAGGATCGTCAGTAGTGAAGTTCAGGTTAACTATACCTGCAGTATTTTCCGATGCAGTTGGTGTATAAACAGCGTTAGGAGTATTATTATTTGGTGCATAAGTACCAAGTCCACCTGACCAAGTCCCCATAGCTGCTGAGCCTCCAATTGAACCTGCCAAAGTAACTGTATTACCAAAGCAAATAGTTTGATCAGGTCCTGCTGCAACGGTAGGTGCCAGATTAATTGTAATATCCGTTTGATCGCTTGCCGCAGGACAGGGGCCAATAGGGTCATCTGTAGTTAATGTTAAGCTAAATGTTCCTGCTGTAATTTCAGCAGCACTTGGAATATAAGTACAATTGAGGCTGTTACTATTTGGATTATATATGCCAGTACCGCCAGTCCAATTGACCATGGAAGCAGCTCCACCAATAGTTCCATTTAATAATAACTGATCCCCACTGCAAATCGTTTGATTAGGTAATGCATTTACAAATGCTGTTGGACTCTCAGTAACAACATAGTCAATAACTTTAATGCAGCCTGAAGCTGAAACCATGGTAACGGAATACGTTCCAGCTTGAGTTATTGTAATAATTTGTCCTGAGTAAGGCCCCCCTGGTCCGATCCAGTCATATGTATTACTATCTTCAAATGGAGCAGTTAAGGTAGTGCTGGCGCCGACGCATAATGCATTTTGTTGCGTTACAATTAATGGAGAGCATTCGCAATTAACATAACCATAGCCATAATGCCCACCAAGGGTGCAATCACCACTGATAAAGCGTATTGTGATAGGATTACCTATTTGACCAACCAAATCAACACCTACTGTTGCCCAAGGTTTATATTGCACATCGGTACAACTTGGTGAATTAAGAAACCCTACGCTAGTCCCTGCAACATATAAAATTGAAGTACAAGGTATTTCAATACCATTTACATCCATCATCTCTACTCTAAAAAAAGGTTGTTCATTAAGATCGTGATCAGGGTTTTCAAGCACAACAGCATATTGATAAGTAAATACATTGTTAGATGCTGTTGGAGTAAAAACAGTTTCAATACTTTCGGCTTTTCCACCGCTAACAGCATTTCCCAAACGGAAAGAAAATAAGCCGGGAACATAACCAGGCATAGAAGGAGCCACAATGGGAAAGCCACCACAAGGATCCAGTCCTGCACCAGTGGTAACAGTATGTCTGGCCATTGCATCACCAACAGCAGCATTCACACCATTTGAAAGAAATCCTAAAGTAGCACAACAGCCGGGATTATCGCCGTAATAGCCTGTCCAGCCAGAATTATCTCCTGTCTCAAAATCAATGTTACCACAAACTCCAGAAAGAGCAGAAGGAGGACTAGGTGCTAAACTTTTTTGCCAGGTTCCATTTTTTTTACCAATAAACTCCTGCTTTTTATAAAACAAAAAACTAGCATAGGCCGAAGGGTATTTAATTTCAGATCCTTCTTTTAATCTAAATTCTTTTAAAACGAGCTTTTCATCAAAACCTATTAAAGAATTTTTATTTGATGTGTCTTGAAAAGCTATCCCCTGTCCTTTATTATGAAAAGAAGCAAGGAGAAGTAATATGGTTAATAGTATTGAAAGACGTTTTGAAATTGAAATTATAAACTTTTTCATTAAATTAGTTAAAATCAGTTTCTGCATGTTTTAATAAATAAAAATCAAGTATTATTAAGCCAAAAATAATAAAGGTAATTTTTTTTCGGACAACATACAAAATATGTAAATAAAAAAATTGATATTAATAAACGAAAGAGTCATTCTTACACCTAAAGGTTGCATCAAAAAAACATTATTTATAATTTTCATTAATTGTTGTTGCTTCTTCAATAAGTTGACATTATTTGTAAGGAAAATAGACAAATTGTGAAATAAATACATGTATGTTTTTTTTATTTCAATAATTTAATCAAATTTACACAATTAAGAACAGCTATTTTCAGATTTGGCAAAAAAATTTATGAACTACCAAAGTCCGATTCATAAACAAATTGAATTTGATTAGCTTTTATGGTTTCAAATTTAACCTTTATTTTTTCGCAAAGCTATCTAATAAAGGATTAAAAAAAAGTTTGATATAGGCCCTAAAAAAAACCTACAACATATTTTAACAAGGCAAATAAAATAATATTCTTAAAATATTTTGAAATAAAAAATCATTTTATTAACTTTACGATTAAGATTAAAAAAATGACTACTTTAGTAGATGAAAAATAATTTATTTTATTAAAATTAATGGAATGATAAATAAAAACATACTACTAATAATATTATTGTTTTCTTTTGTTGAGTTATCCAATGCGCAAAACAAAAAGAAGGAAGAAAAGCTGCGCAGCCATTCAGGACAGCTCCCTTCATTAGCAATTGGACTAGGGGTATTAACATTCGACGGCGATATTGGAAACGGTATAGATTTAACCTCTTTAAGCAAAATTAGAGGAGGTTACTCATTTGCACTAGAGCAAAGAATAGGAAGGGCCTTTGGAGTTATGGCTAGTGGGGTTTATGGCAAATTAGCAGATGGGGAGATGGGTGCAAAAAGAAACTTAAATTTTGAATCTGCAATTTTACAGGCGGATATTAATTTGGTAATTCATATTGATAATGATATCTTATTCAAGCGTACCAGTGTATTTGCACCATATATTTTTGGCGGTTTCGGGATTTTAAAATTTGAATCTTATGGAGACTTAGAAAACAGATTTGGAATAAAATATAACTATTGGGCAGATGGGACCATTCGTGATTTGCCCGACAGCACTAACGGATCAAATATTCTGCAACGAGATTATACCTATGAAACGAAATTAAATGACAGCGCTAAATATTCTAACAGAACCTTTGCACTTCCGTTAGGTTTGGGTTTAAATGTTAAAATCACAGATAAACTTTATTTTAATTTTGCAGGTAAGTACAACATTGTTCTTTCTGATTGGATAGACAATTATAAAGCAGGAAAAAACGACAATTATTTTTTTGCCAATATTGCCTTACATTATAATTTTGGAAATCCATACGATGATAGTAATCCAGTTTATAATACAATAGATTTTTCATCACTAGACAAAATTGATACGGACGAGGATGGCGTTAAAGATGGTGATGACGTATGCCCAGGAACACCCAAAGGTGTAAAAACAAATATTAATGGATGTCCTGAAGATGGTGATGAAGATGGGATTTCAGATTATCTGGATAAAGAACCGTTAACAAAAAAAGGAGCATTTGTGGATAATAACGGTGTAACAATTACAGATCAAATGATTTCGGAATCTCAAATACAATTTAGTTCAGTGGCAACAGAGCGCAGTAATTTATTTAATGAAAATCCTAGTTTAAAATTTTTGCAAGACATAGAAGCAAAATCAAAAAATGCACGTAAAAATAATCCTAAAGGATTAAACAATATTCCCTTAGCACTAAGGTCGGCAGATAAAAATTCAGACGGTTATATCTCAACGAATGAAATAGGAAAAGCTATTGATTCATTTTTTGAAGGCGATACAGATTTTACTGTTGAAAAATTAAATGACTTAATTGATTATTTTTTCGAGCAATAATTTTTTTCATTCTTACACAATCCTATCCATTAATTATTGTTTATACAATTTTGCGTCAGCTTTAAACACTTGACTATACAAGTGTTTCCACACCCTTATAAGTAATTTAAAAACCCCTTGTTTTTTTTATTTGTTATCCACAATAAAGATGGTTATTAACAAATCGCTGTTTAAAATTATCTCCCCCCCCCTTTAAATTAAGGAATCAAATAGAATATTTTTGCTCAAGATATTTTTTTTAGAACTAAACCCAGTTGTTAAAAAAATAAAATCTGATATTAATTTGAATTATATGAATAAGAAAATTTCACTGACCTTAATTTTATTATTGGCTCTAGTTGGAATAATCAATTCTCAAGATGACGACAGCAAAAAAAGAAAACAGCTTCCTTCTATAGCGCTAGGAGTTGGTGTTCTTACATATGATGGAGACCTTGGAGACGGTGTAAATTTAACTTCATTGAGTAGAACAAAGGCTGGTATAAATTTAGCTATAGAGCAGCGCATTGGCAGTATTATTGGAGTTTCTGTAAGTGGTATCTTTGGAAAATTAGCAGACAGAGAGAGTAGTGCAAAGCGAAACATAAATTTCGAATCAAAAATTACACAGCTGGATTTAAATTTTGTATTACACCTTGATAACGATTTTTTATTTAAGCGCACCAGCATTTTTGCACCCTATTTATTTGCTGGTTTTGGATATTTTAAATTTGATTCGTACAGCGATTTAAAAGATAAAAACGGCATCACATACAACTATTGGGCGGACGGAACCATCCGTGATTTGCCAGACAGCAGTATTGGGTCAAAAATTATTCGAAGAGATTATACCTATGAATCAAAACTAAACGATAGTGCAAAATATACGAACAGCACTTTTGCAATTCCATTAGGTTTAGGAATAAATCTTAAAATTACAGAAAACCTTTATGTTAATCTTAACGCCTGCTATCATTTAATCTTATCTGATTGGATAGATAATTTTAAGAGCGGATCAAATGACCGTTATCTCTTTGCTAATGTAGCAATTCAATACAATATAGGTAAGCCATACGATGATAGCAACCCTGTTTATAAGGCTGTCGACTTTTCATCCATTGATAATTTGGATAGTGATGGGGATGGTGTTAAAGATGGCTCAGATATATGCCCAGGTACTCCTAAAGGAGTAAAGATAACGCCAAATGGCTGTCCGGAAGACGCTGATGAAGATGGTATTTTTGATTATCAAGATAAAGAACCTTTAACAAAAAAAGGATCCTTTGTGGATAAAAATGGGGTAACGATAACCGACAAAATGATAGCAGATCGTCAAAAATCATTTAGTGGACAAGCAACTGAACGCAGTAAGTTATTTTATGAAAATCCAAGTTTAAAATATTTAAAAGAGGTAGAAGCAAAATCAAAAATTGCACGCAAAAACAATCCAAAGAGCGCTACCGTCATTCCTTTTGCAATAAAATCGGCAGATAGAGACAATGACGGTTATATAACAACGGAAGAAATTGGGAAAGCTATAGATTCATTTTTTGAAGGAGAATCAGATTTTTCTGTAGAAAAAATTAACGACTTAATTGATTTTTTCTTTGAACAATAATTAATTATTAAATAAAAAAACAGTTTTAAAAAAGCATGCTAATTAAGGGGTTTAAAATAATTTAATTTCATTTTGGGAGTCTGAAAACAAACAAAGTAAAAGTAAAATAGAATGAATAAGTAAAATTTAATTTAAAGACAACACTTATAATTTATTAAACATTATTCAAAATATTCCTTAATTAATTAACAAATTAATCTAAAGCAACTATGTTAAAATTCACAATTATTCTATTCAACACTCTTGCATTGTTGATATATCAGTTTTTTTTCACTGATGGCGTTACAGTAACTCAAAAACTGCCATCGTCAGCAAAACCAAACAGTGAATTTATTGTAGAGTTAACAATAGAGAAGGGTACCACCGGAGGGTTTGCAAAACTCCAACAAGAATTACCTCCTGGTTTTACTGCCATAGAAGATAAAAACAATGGCGCTTCATTTACATTCAGCAATAAAACTGTTAAGTTTATATGGATGGCATTACCAAATGATGCTGAATTTAAAGTATCCTATAAAGTTAAAGTTGATGCAGGAATAAGTGGTGAACAAAATATTGCAGGTAAATTTTCTTATGTTACAGATAATGCTAAACAATCGGTAGATATTGCACCGGCCTCTATTACAATTGGTGAAGAGGGAGGGGATGATATTGTAGCAGAGGATGCAGAGGTGGATGCAGAGGCGGATGCAGAGGTGGGTAGCGAGGTTGCTGAGCCGGATGCTGTGGCGGAAACCAAGACAAATGAAGGAGCTGAAACCGCACCATTTACTTGTGTTAGAAAAGCGCCAGAAACAGCAGGGGGGGAATTTACTGTTGAACTAACAGTTGACAAAGGAAATTTGAGCGGTTTTGCAAAATTGCTAGAGGTATTACCTGCTGGATTTACTGCCACACCGATAGAGTCTGCGGGAGCTTCATTTTCATTTGCCGACCAAAAAGTAAGATATATATGGGTTACTTTGCCTGCAAAACCTGAATTTAAAATATCCTATAAAGTTAAAATTGGGGATGCAAAAGGAGATCAGGTTATTGATGGTGTATTTTCTTACATTGAAAATGATGAAACCAAAAAGTATGTAATTCAAACAAGTGTAATAGCGATTAATGATGATGCTGTTGCAAAAGTGGGAGAGAAAACAGCAGAGGAAACAGAAGAGGTTTTACCAAATTATGACGACATGGCTAAAGAAGAACCAGATGAGGTTGAAGAAAAAGATAAAGATAAAGAAACAAATTCGGATGAGGTAGTTAAAGAAGAAACTGCTGTAGATGAAGAAAAAGATAAAGAAACAAATAATGATGACATCGTTAAAGAAGATGAGCCAGAAAAAGAAAAACCGGTAAAAACAACATCCAAATCCTTAGCAGCAAATAATATACCTTCGCCACAAGGAAATATAATATATAATGTTCAAATTTTAGCATTGCGGAAAGCTAAAAGTGCAAGTATAGTAGCCAGTCTATATAATTTAAGCGAAGCCACTATTAATCCTGTGATGGAAGGTGGATTTAGAAAATACCTTGTTGGGTCCCATAGTTTATACAAAGATGCGCGTAATGCTCGCGAAACCTTTAAACCTAAAGGTGTAATTGCTCCATTTGTAACTGCATATAACAAAGGAAAAAGAATTACAGTTCAAGAAGCATTGATGGTTAGCAGTCAGAAATGGGCTAGGTAAATATCATAAGGTATATTTCCAGTAACATTAGTGACAAAGAAAAATTCAGTTCATCCAAAGGTAATATAAAAAGAATTCTACTCAGCTAATAGAAGCTAGGAGAAATTAATATTTTTATTATTATATTTGTATTTATGATTCACAAAATAATTTATCTTTTATTATTTTTATTCTTAAGCCATTTTTCTTATTCTCAAATTTTACCCACCGAGAATAGTAAGGAGAAAAATAATAAAGATTCTACATCTATTTCAAAATACCCTCCAAGTAATAATGAAATTTCTATAGAGAGCGATTCAATAAATACAGCACCAAAAGAAATAATAATATCTCCAATAATTGGACTAGGGACGGGGATGTTTTCATTTTATGGAGATATGTATACAAAGCATTTCCAAGCTCCAATGGTAAGTAGATTAGCTTTTGACTTAATTGTATCACAGCCTCTTAATGATTTTTTACTTTTAAACTTTCGTGTAACATATGGAAAACTAGGGGCGAATGAAAGATTTTCCTACAATAATCGTAATTTAAATTTTGAATCTACAATGCGCATAGGAGGATTAAATTTAGAATACAACTTTGATAATTTTTTGCCTAAAAATCGAACTGCAAGCCCTTATATTTCATTAGGCGTAGAGTCTTTTGAATTTTTATCAAAAACCGATTTAAAGGATCAAAATGGCAGCAATTATTTTTATTGGTCGGATGGATCCATACGAAATATAGATGAGCAGGCGACAGATGCAAATTTGGCAGTAGAAATAAATCGTGATTATAAGTATGAATCAGATATACGCGAATTAAATTTAGATGGTTTCGGGAAATATCCAGAAAGATCTTTTGCAATACCTGTTGGTATTGGTGCCACCTTCAAAATAAATGATTTTATTAATTTCAAAATTGGCGCAACCTTACACTTTACTTTTACTGATTACATTGATGGAATAACAGAAAAAAGTATTGGGTTTCGGCAAGGAAACAAGCAGAACGACAATTTTATGATGACATCTTTTTCTCTTCATTATAATTTAGGAAGAAGCGACAAACGAAAGGAAATGAAAAAAACATCTTTAAATATGGAAAACCATTATAAAGATATAGACTTTTCGGAACTTGATTTATTAGACCAGGATAAGGACGGAGTAGTTGACTGGAATGACCTTTGTCAGGGAACACCGGAAGGGGTGCCTGTGGATGCAAATGGTTGTCCACTTGACGATGATAAGGATGGAGTACCAAACTACAGAGACGACGAAATAAAATCTCCTATTGATGCATTAGTAAATACGAGAGGTTTACAAATGTCGGACTCTCTTATAGCTTATCAATATAGATTTTACATGGATTCAACAGGCGAATTTGGGTCAATTGAAAATCGTGATTTCGCTTCTACCAAATCGGGTAGAAAAGAATATACAGTTGAATTGGGAACATTTAGAAAAGGGCTACCCTCCAATTTAATGACAAAATTTTTGAGTATCAGTGATATTTCTAGTGATATTAAGTCGGACTCATCCACTATTTATACTGCAGGAAAGTTTGACAATATAAAAGATGCTGAAAGACGCAAACAGCAGCTAATAAACGAAGGCTTATCAGGTGTTAAAGTGGTATATAAACTAAATTCCAAATATTATGATATAAAATCCAAAGAAATGGATCCAGAAAAATCATACAGTGGTTTTTTATTGGGAGAGGATAAAACACCTTTGGCTAATTCTAAAGTAAATTTAATGAATGCAAAGGGAGAGGTTTTAAATACTACCACAACGGATGATTTAGGAGCTTTTCATTTTTCCCCTTTACCATATCCTAAGGAAGATTTATTAATTGCACTGGATGAAAAAGACACGAAATTAAAAAAGTTTAAAAAAATATACTTAACAGATGACAAAAGTAATAAGGCTACAGAAGTTTATCCTAACAATGTAGCATTTAATATTGTGAACAATAAAAACATTGCTTCCAGTCTATCAAATAGTAGCAATAAGGGGGTAATAAAAAACACAGCAATTAATAAAAATACAGCAACCATTAACAATACCTCTAGCAAAAGCATAAATACACCGGGTATTGTTATGAGGGTGCAACTTGGGGCATATAAAAAACGCTTACCAAAAGCTGTATTTAAAGATGTGAACGATTTAATAGAGATGAAAACGGATGATGGCTTATACAAGTACTTGACGGGTTCCTTCACTACAATAGAATCGGCTGCAACACTAAAGGTGGAGATGATTTTAAATGGGTATCCTGGAGCATTTATTGCCGCTTATAAAGATGGGGAAAGAATTAGTTTAAAAGATGCCGGAGCGACAATTGCTGAAAATGAAAACATATTAGAAACACCAGAGAACACTATTGTAAGTGGGGTAAATAAAAATCTTGTAAAATTTAAAGTTCAGATAGGAGTATTCAAAAGCCAACCTCCCCAAAGCATGCTAGCAATATTTTCAAAATTAAAGGATATTAATGAGGAAAAAACTACTAGCGGTTTAATGCGTTATGTTGTTGGTTCGTTCAATAGTTATTTAGAAGCAGAAGCATTAAAAAACGAACTAATAAAAAAATACGGACTCTCCGGTTCATTTGTTGTTTCTACATTTAAAAATTCATACATCTCTATCCCTGAAGCAATGGAGATCCTTAAATAACCATTATTTTTTTTAGGAAAGTAGCTCTTCAATTAAAATTTCATCATACAACATTAGCCAATAAACAGTTTAATGGAAAATTAATAGAAGCACTATTAAAAGAAGGGACTATTAGGTTTTTTGTTTTTTCTTTTTTGCAGCAGGAAAAAGAATATTATTAAGGATTAGTCGATAGCCTGGTGAATTGGGATGCAAACTTAAATCAGTTGGCGGGTCTTCAACGCGATGTTCGTAATCTTCGGGGTCATGGCCACTATAAAAGGTGAAAGTTCCTTTACCATAAGACCCATGTATGTATCTAGCCTCATTAGCGGCTTTGTTTTCGCCCAGAATTAATACATTTGGTTTAACAAATGATTTATCAAAGCCTGCTGTTTGCCCCCAAAATCCTTTAATAATTTGTTCGTGATTCTGACATAGCATAGTAGGTACAACATCCCATTTTGCTGAAAACTCAAACAATGTAAACAAATCATTTTCTCTTTTTACGCCATGTTTTTCTTTGCGAGTGCCGTAAGTATCTATGTTTGATTTTGCGTATTCGTTAGGATTGGTATTAAGAACAAAATTGGTGAATGCGAATGTTTTAGAGAAATCCAGTTTCGAATTATAATTTGCTGTAGTACCGTCACCGTCAAACATATTTTCACAAATATCAACTTCATCAGCAGCTAAAGCAATATCATAAGAGTCGGGAGCAGAACACATGGCAAATAAGAATCCACCACCAGAAGTAAAATCGCGTATTTTTTTTGCAACGGCTAACTTCATTTGAGATACCTTTTGGAAACCCATTGATTTTGCGCTTGCTTCCAATACCCTTTCTTGTTCTTGATACCAAGCTGCATTGCGGTACATGGCCCAAAAGCGACCATATTGTCCAGTAAAATCTTCGTGATGCAGGTGCAACCAATCATACAGAGGGAGTTTTTCTTTTAATATTTCTTCGTCATAAATAACATCATAAGAAATTTCAGCATATTTTAATACTAGTGTAACAGCATCATCCCAAGGTTGTTTTGTTTTAGGAGAATACACGGCTACTTTAGGAGCTTTTTCTAGCTTTACATTTTCCATATTAATTTCAGGGTTCGAAATTTCATTAAGGATAGCAGTAGATTGCGCATCGGCAATTAATTCGAAGGTGACACCTCGTATTTTACATTCCCCTTCTATTATTTTCGCATCTTTAATCATAAAACTACCGCCCCTATAATTTAACAACCAATTCACCTCCACATCTTGTTTAAGCACCCAATAAGCTAAACCATAAGCCTTTAAATGATCCTTCTGGCTTTGATCCATAGGAATAAGTATGTATGCCGCTTGTAAAAGAAGGGTGTTGAAGAGGATTATAAATAAAATTAAAATTTGTTTCATAAAAATGAAATAAATTAATTGAGTTTTAAATTTTTGAATGTAATTAATACCTTAAAGAAGTTTTCGAAATAAATCCGCAAATTAAATGGTTCAAAAACTGTGT
>CAMBDK010000100.1 GCA_945865315.1 Chitinophaga pinensis
CAATAAAAAACTATTTATAAAAGCATAAAAAGTAACACCGGCTTGCGTTTCAAGAGTGTCTTCTGCAAAAAAAGAAACAATTGCAATTATAAAGAATGTCATGTAAATAAAATCTGTTTTTATGTTTTTTTCTCTTAAAATTGGGTAAATCAATGTTATTAAAAACCAAATAAAACCAATAAATCCAAAAGCCACAGCAATTGTTAAATATTGATTATGGGCACGCAATCGCCATTCTTTAATAAGCAAAGAATTATTTTTTATATACATTTCCTCAAAAGCCATTGGCACATCCCCTGTACCAACACCAAATAATAAATTATTTTTCACAATACACCAAGCCGTTTTCCAATATTCGAAACGTTGAGTAAGTGAATGCCCACTAGCAACACCGGTAGTATTATATAAATCTATTTCCCACAATGTTTCGTAAATACGTCCTTTTAAACTACTTATACTTTGATAATTAACATTGGGAACGCCTCGCTCTATAGCTTTTAATTCATTATCTGTCAATAATAAAACACCGGCAGCATCTTTCTTCAAACCTTTTGAAGTTAAAAACCGAATGAGGGTAAAATATAAATCATTGCCACTTAAATCTTTTTCGCCAATTTTAATATTACTTCTTGAATTCCATGACTCTACTATTTCTTTTTTACAAACATTTATCCAAATTAAATTTCCGTTTTCAGTTAATTTCCCCGTTAGATCATGTTCATATAAATTAAATTGTGATGTGCAACTATCTAACTTAGCATAACTTAAATCATTTTTGTCATTTTTATTTTTTACTATTGAGTTGAGATACATAAACAAAATTGGTATTGCGCAGCAAATAAAAATTAATCCTCCATATTTTAAGATACGGTTTTCAATTGTAAAAATCCCATAAATAATTAATGCTATTAAAACAATAAATAATGCCCCTAAACCAGTTAATGATTCCATTAATATTAAAAAAATAACAAGCCAGATAATTACAAGAAACCATAAAATTTTATTTAAATTAGTTACAGCTTTTAAAAAATAATGGGCGGAAATAAATACCGCTACACATATTAAAAGTGCAAAGCGTATATGTGAAATAAAAATCGAAATATTTCTAATATCAACAATAGGCCGATGAATTATACCAACCAATATAAGGGTACTAATAATTGTCCCAATAATAATTGCCTGAATAAAAATATATAATATTAAATCAAATATTTTTTGTGAAATTGGCTTTGAAGTGGAAATAATTAGAGGTAAAATAAGTAATGGGACTTTAATTCTTATGTCCTTCAAGGCGTAAGCGCAGTCGTCAGTATAAAAAAGACCTACAAAATGCAGCAATAATAAGGAACTTAAAATAAGAGCAGTTTTATTTTTCCAGAAGCAAACAAATTTATTTTTAACTCCACCCTCCAGCAGCCAATTGCATGCTAATATAATTTCTGCCAAACTCATCAAAAATTTTGACAATGGTAATCCAACCACTAAAATTAATAGTGCAAAAATGTAAATATAATAATGAATTTTTTCTGGAAAAAGTGATTTCATAAAACACCGCAGTGCTAATTTAATGAACCAACGAGGATATATTAAATAAATTGCATTTAATACGAAACTAATTTAAAATATTACAAAAGAGGATACAAAATATGAGATAACAAAACTAATATTTATTAATTTTCAATATCATTTTTCGAAATTTTCAAATTCCTTCTTTTTTCTTTTTCTGCTTTATAAAAAGGCTTTTCTGTTTTTACAATGCTAGTTAATATTTTCTTGTATCTTTCAGTGTCCTTTAAAAGTATCAAAGCTTCCTTTAATTCGAGATCGTCTTTTAAAGATGCTTCTGTTCTTCCATTTTGAAAATAATAACGGGATGCTATTTCTTCTTCTAAAAATTGTTTTATTTCAGATTTAAAATTTTCTAAATCCTCTTTTTTATTGTGCATTATTTTAATTTTTATTGCCTCAATATCTCCTTTTATAGCATCTAATACCTTATCATTTTTAGCATCTTCTTTAAATTCATCTAATGTCTTCTCGGTTTTAGTAAAATAATCGTAATCTTTTCCACTAAGGAAATTTTTAAAATCGTCATATTCCAAATCTGTTAATTTAAAATCTTTTGCAGGAGCAATTGTAGGATGAGAGAGACGATATTTTGTAGCATAATTAAATATCAAATTATCCGTTAATAAAATAGAAATAATATCGCTATATTTTCTAGATTCAATTACCACATCCGGCGCAATGCCTCCTCCGTCATATACAATACGACCATTTTTTGTTCTAAATGCTGATATTAATGAATCAGCTACTTTATTTACAACTCCATCATCATTGCGATTTGAATAATCTAAGGCTTGAATACATCGTCCGCTTGGTGTATAGTATTTTGCAACAGTAACTTTAAGTTGTGAATTATAACTTAAAGGCCTCGTTTGCTGCACCAGGCCCTTCCCATAAGATCGCTGACCAAGAATAAGACCTCTATCAAAATCCTGCACAGCGCCGGCCACAATTTCAGATGCCGATGCCGATCCATTATCAATAAGTACTATTATTGGAATAGTAAGATCAATAGGGTTATTTAGAGCCTTATGAACTTTATCCCAATCTTTTACTTTACCTCTAGTGCTTACAATATCAGAACCCTTCTCTTTAAAAAGATTAACAATACTTACAGCTTCTTTGACCAAACCACCTGGATTCCCGCGTAAATCAAAAACTAAATATTTAACTTCAGGATTCTTTTTTAATTCAATCAATGCGTTTTTCACTTCGGTTGAAGAATTCTCAGTAAAGCTAGAAAGCCTTATATAGGCAGTGTTTTCATTTAAAACACCAGAATAGGGTACACTTTTTATTTTAATTTCTTCGCGATTAATTATTTTTTCAATAGGCTTATTTTCACCCTCCCGCTCAACAACAATTTTAATTAGACTATTAGGCTGACCTTTTAATATTTTACTAATATCCTCCGTTTTTTTTCCTTTTACATCCGTATCATTGATTTTTAAAATTTTATCGCCAGCTCTTAAATCAGCTTTTTGAGCAGGAAATCCCTCATAAAGTTCAGATATTATAATAAAATCACCATCCTGACGGATAAGTGCCCCTACTCCACCATATTGCCCCGTTGTTAAATAACGGTAATCTTCTATCTCTGATTCAGGAATAAAATTAGTATAGGGGTCTAAAGATTCCAACATATCGTCGATACCTTTTTTCATCAAATCTCCAGGATTTGTTTCGTCAACATAATAAATATTGAGTTCACGAAATAAGGTTGCAAAAATATCCAAATTCTTAGAAACCTCGAAATAGCTATCTACAAAGCTATAGGAGACTAATGCATAAGCTCCCAAAAGAATAATTATAATGAATAATTTAAATTTTTTAATAAAAGCCTTCATATATTTAAAAATTAAAAAACAGATGCAAATTTATATTTGTGATTGTTTCAGAATTAAAAAATTGAAAAATTAAAATTCTTTCTGAAAATAATGCTAAAAATTTTCAAACTAAGTTAGTTATTATAATTATCAAAACTTAAATTAAAAAAAATATTAAAAATAATTAATAACGATTGAAGAACTTATTTATTATTAATTTGATATTGCTGGTAGAAATCTACCCATTTCTTTGTTTTATATTGATTTTCGCCAAAATACATTATTACCGGTCTTAAAAATTTAGGATGCTGGTAATTATTTAAAACATTTATGGTATTTAATTGTTCGTCTAATATAGCAATTGAAGGAAAAGTTAAATAACCATTAGATATTTTTCGAACAAATGAGTTAAAGGGAAAACCATCAATCAATTGTTTATAATATTTTTCATTGTTAAAAAATACAGTATCCTTGCTTTCAGCATCAAAATTAACAAGATAATAATATTTATTAATGTAATCAGCTACCAGCGTATCTGAAAATGTTGTTCTATTCATTACCTTACATGAATTACAAAAATTAGTGTAAATATTTATCATTAATTTTTTGGGTTCTTTTTTATGAAGTGTTAATGCTTCATTAAGCGAATATATTTTCACCGATTTTTTTTGAAATGCACTTGTATCTACAAATGTTTTATTAAATCGCTCTTCAAAGTCCTCGTAAGAACTAGATTTAAAAACATTTTCAATAACAAAAATTAATAAGGGCTCCATTTTTTTTTCATCTAAATACCCTTGTGAAAGCAAATTAAATTCAAAATTATTGCTAACAAAAACGGTAGAAGGATAACTTAAATTTTTACCTAAAAACTTTGTAGCTAAAGCATGTGTTGTGCGAGGTTTGGCTGATGTAGGCGTAAATTTTTCACCATTATATTCAATGGTATCTTTTCCTTCTGCGTCAAACTTAATAGGATAAAAATGCGCATTAATATAATTTGCAAACCCTTGATTGGAATAGGTGGTTTTCATCATGTGTTTGCACCATCCACACCAATCAGTATAAATATCAATAAGGAAAGGCCTTTGTGTTATTTTATTTTTTTGCTGTGCTTCCTCAAAGGTAAGCCATTTAACAGCTCCATTTTCGTTCTGACTATAACAAAAGCTGGAGAAAAAAAACATTATAAATAAACATTTATTTTTCATCTTTTTGAATTGCAATTCATTAAACAAATTTCACAATTAGCTGCACAAAAATAAGGTTTTCATATAAAAAAACAAGATGTATAAATAAAAATATCGAACAATCAATTTCTAATTTAATTGAAGTCAATCCTTCAAACAGCTATTTAAATAGGCAGATAAGCTATCTTTTTCGTCTCGAAAAACTCTTCGGCAAAATAATCCTTTAAGTCATAGAATACAACTCGTTTTTTGAATTCTTTAAATTCTTCAGTGAGATCACCACCTTTTAAAAACATGATGCCATTAGGTAAATCATTAAACTGTTTTTTACTTATTTTATTTTGAACCCATCTATATAAAATAGAAGATTCAGCTACTGCCCTACTAACTACAAATTCAAATTTCCCTTTAACCTCTTCGGCCCTTTGATGCTCAGCTCTTACATTTTTTAAGCCAAGAGCAAGTGCTATTTCATTAACTACTTTAATTTTTTTTCCAATAGAATCCACCAAGTAAAAACTACACTCCGGAAATAATATTGCCAATGGGATACCGGGGAATCCTCCTCCACAGCCAACATCCAAAATTGATGTATTAGCCTTAAAATTAATTACTTTAGAAATCCCTAATGAATGAAGTATGTGGCGCTCATACAATAGATCAATATCTTTACGAGAAATTATATTAATTTGTGTATTCCAATTTTCATATAAATCCCGCAATGCAGCAAACTGTTGCAATTGTGTTTCAGAAAGCTTAGGGAAATATTTTGTAATAATTATCATTTCTAAAAGATCATGATTTAATTGGGGTTCAAGCTAATTGAGGTTCTAACTATTGAAAAGTTAGTATCAAATAAAACCAAGCATATATTAATGATTTTCTTTTGCACCTGATTGTGCTTTAAATATAGCTGATAAAAATTCACGAGCACGAAACAGCTGCGCTTTCACTGTACCAACTGGTAATTGAAGCTTTTCAGAAATTTCTTCGTAAGAGAGTTCTTCAAAATAACGCAACTCCACTAACATCCTATAACGAGGTTTTAACTTTTCAACTATTTCATGCATTAATATAGCCGTTTGCTGCTGCACCAAATACTCCTCTGGATTTAAATCAACTGCCTTTATTTCAATAGACATTTCACTGCCATCATTATTTTCAAATTTTTTATCTATAGAATACATCCGCATTTTTTTTTTGCGAATAAAATCAATGCAATTGTTGGAAGCGATTTTAAACAACCATGTGCTAAATGCAAAGTTGGGAGTATATAAGCTTAAGCGATTAAAGGCTTTACCAAAAGCTTCAATAGTTAAATCGTCGGCATCTTCCTTATTATTAACCATTTTAAGAAGCATATAATAAACAGAATCACGGTATCGCATCAACAACTCGGCATAAGCCTTTTGGTCGCCATTTTTAAGCGCCGATTTAATTAAAGAATAATCGTAAATTGCCTTTACAGATAAATTTGGCTCGTACCTTATCTCATCCATTTGCTTTTGTCCATTTGTTATTACCATTAAATATATTCGACAGTTTAATCATTGGATAAATAAAAAACAATAAAATTAATTCCATTAGTGGTGAAAAAATCAATAGATCTTTTTCAGATAATAGACTCATTGATTTACTATATAAAATCATTAAAATTATCAATCGTAATAAAAAAGCAGATAATACAATAATTGGTAAATATGAAAGTATTAATAATGCAATAAATGTAAGCAAAAATAAATATTGACTAAATAAAAATATTGTTAATATAATTTTACTCTTGAAATTATAGTGCTTGAAAGACTTCCCCTGCCTGCTTTTATAAAGGAGCCATTCTTTAAAACTTTTTTTAACACGTGAAATAGTATAAGAATTAATATTAACTTCAATTTTGGTATTATGTTTAGTTGCTGCTTCGTTAACGAATAAATCATCATCTCCTGAATCTATATGATAATGCGAGGCAAAACCTTTCATTTTAAAAAATAATGATTTTTTATATGCTAGATTTCTGCCTGTTCCCATATAGGTCTTTCCAGCCAAGGTAAATGATAAATAGTTAAGTGCTATCATAAATGTATCAAAACGAGTAATTTTATTTAAAATTCCACTCCGTTTTTCATAGGCTCCGTAGCCCAGTACAATTTCTGTTTCTGAATTTAAATGCTGCATCATATTTTTTAACCAGTATTTACTATTGGGCTTACATCCAGCTTCAGTAAGTAATAAATGATCATATTTTGCTCCTTTAATTCCCATCATTAATGCAACCTTTTTACCATGAGAATGATTTTTACTTTCTTGGATTGTTACAATTTTTAAATTAGAATATTTTTTATTCAATTCTTTTAATATGTCAGCAGTATTATCTATAGAACAATCATTAACAACAACCACTTCAAATTCTGGATAATCTTGCTCCAAAATAAAATGCAAAAGTCCTATAAGATTATCTTCCTCATTACGGGCACATATAATTACTGAGGCGGCAGGGGTAAAGGAAATTAAGTCCTTTTCCTTATAAAATGCCAACCGGGTATAATAATATAAATATTGCCAAAGCTGAACTACCATTGCAGCCAAAAATGCAGCGAACAATATTAATTCGAAAGAAAAGTTTGTAAATTTTGGCATATACTGTCTGACGATTTTTAAAAAAAAATATTTTAATTATTGAAAAAAAAAAATACTAAGGTAAATACTAAAATAAATATAAAAATTATCAAAAATTAACTTGTTGCCCTCTAGTTTACAAAAATAGACTGAAATTGTCCCCACTAATATAGTATCTTTGGTAGGATTTAAACAAAGTAATTAACAATTTAAAATCAAAAGCTTTTATATTTTACGTTAATCTTCGTTGCGTTATTAATTAATTAATGTCTGTCCATATAGTTGAGCGTCTGATTCATAATGTTCAAGTTTGAGGCTTGCGAAGTTTTGAAAATCAAGGAGTTTGCTTTTGCAAATAACTGTTTTCAAAACAAGCATAACGAAGAAGTCGGACATTATGGACAGACTCTAATTAAAAATAATATAAACTTATATACCTGCCTATATGCTTAAATATGTAGCTTTAGGAGAATAAAAATTATGCAATTTACAATATCAAATACCGATTTAAAAAGTAAAGCACGCGCTGGAAATATTATTACTGCACACGGCAACATACAAACGCCAATATTTATGCCTGTGGGTACTGCCGGCACTGTAAAAGCAGTTCACCAGCAAGAGCTGAAAAATGATATAAAAGCACAAATTATTTTAGGCAATACCTATCATTTATATTTACGTCCTGGCCTTGATGTTATTGAAAAGGCTGGTGGTTTACATAAATTTAATGGCTGGGATAAACCATTGTTAACAGATAGTGGCGGGTATCAAGTTTATTCACTTTCAAATCAGCGAAAGCTTAGTGAAGAAGGGGCGAAATTCACTTCACATATTGATGGCAGCAAACATTTTTTTAGTCCTGAAGGGGTAATGGATATTCAACGTACTATTGGAGCCGACATTATAATGGCCTTTGATGAATGTACTCCTTATCCTTGCGAATTCAATTATGCGAAAAAATCATTGGATATGACGCACCGGTGGCTCAAACGATGCATCGTCCGTTTTGATCAAACTGAAGGGAAATATGGATTTCCACAATCTCTTTTTCCTATTGTACAGGGAAGTGTATATCCTGATTTAAGAAAAAAATCAGCCGCTTTTGTGGCAGAGTTAAACTGTGAAGGTAATGCTATTGGTGGTTTATCCGTTGGGGAACCTGCTGAAGATATGTATGCTATGACGGAATTAGTATGCGATATACTTCCCATTGATAAGCCTCGTTACTTAATGGGTGTTGGAACTCCTATAAATATATTGGAGTGTATTGCTTTAGGAATTGACATGTTTGACTGTGTATTACCTACTCGCAATGCCAGGCATGGTTTATTATACACACAAAATGGTGTTATTAACATAAAGAATGAAAAATGGAAAATGGATTTTTCTCCGTTGGATGAAAATGGTACTTCATATGTTGACAAAGAATATTCTAAAGCATACCTTCGCCATTTAGTTCATTCTCAGGAATTATTGGGTGCTCAAATTGCTAGTATTCATAATTTAGCTTTTTATTTGTGGCTGGTGGGTGAAGCACGAAATCAAATTATTGCTGGAACATTTAGAGAGTGGAAAGATAAAATGGTGAAGCAAATGAATTGCAGATTATAATTGATTTTAATGCTTAGTTAAGCTTTCAAAATAATTTAGACAAAACAGATATATTAATAAAAACAGAAGTTTTCATTTTTTTGCAAAAAATATCCTTATGAAAACGCGCGTAAGGAATGAACAAACGCGATGCAGGGTTACAGGTGGGGAGGAATCGTTTGTTCTTGATTTTTTGTTTCTTTTGTATCAAGACAAAAGAAAAACACACAGTTTTTGAACCATTTAATTTGCGGGAGTTATTTCGAAAACTTCACTTACAAACTAAATAAATTATTATTATATTTTTTGAGAAAAACAAGTGTTTTTCATCTTGAATAAAGATTAATAGCAATAAAAAAATTGAAAATATTAGACCTATACATAATTAAAAAGTTTTTGGGAACATTTTTTTTCTCAATGGTTCTTATTATTTTAATTGTTGTGGTTTTTGATATTTCAGAAAAAATTGATGACTTTATTGGCAGAGAGGCTCCCCTTAAAGCAATAGTCTTTGACTTTTATTTTAATTTCATTCCTTTTTTCGTCAATCTTTTTAGTCCACTATTCACTTTTATTGCCGTTATTTTATTTACTTCACAATTGGCTACCCGCACCGAAATTGTAGCAATTTTATGCTCTGGCGTTAGTTATAGACGATTGCTTTTACCTTATATGGTTTCAGCAATTGTAATTGCAATATTATCCTTATATCTTAATAATTTTGTAATACCTATTGCAACAAAAAAACGCATTGCTTTTGAAGACAAATATATTAGAAATGAATTCCAAAATCGAAATAGAAATATTCATATTCAGCTATCTCCTGGCAATTATATTTATTTGGAAAGTTATAATACAACTGAAATTACAGGGTATAAATTTTCTATAGAAAAATTTAAAAATGATGAATTAGCTTATAAATTAATAGCGGAGAGTATTAAATGGGATACTACCAAAAATAATTGGTCTATTAATAATTATTATATAAGAGAAATAAAAGGAATGGATGAATCCCTGAAATTTGGAAAAAAGTTAGATACTGTTTTAGGGTTTACACCAAATGAATTTGGTAGAAAAGACAATACAGTTGAAACGATGGATTATTATGAACTCAATGATTATATTGCATCGGAACGTTTAAAAGGAGCTGACAATGTTGAATATTATGAAATTGAAAAATACAGGCGCATCGCTTTTCCTTTTGCCACCTTTATTCTTACTATTATTGGGGTATCTATAGCAAGTAGAAAAGTGCGGGGAGGCATTGGCATGCACATAGGCTTAGGTGTTTTTATTAGTTTCACCTTTATCATGTTTATGCAGGTTAGCACTACCTTTGCTGCAAGCGGTTTAGTGTCTCCATTGGTTGCAGTTTGGATTCCTAATTTTATCTTTAGTTTTTTAGCTTTATTTTTATTCAAAAAAGCTCAAAAATAGTACTTTTTTTTTTCAATTAAATAGGTATTTAAAATACAATTTAAAGATGAAATTAAAGCTTCCCTTCCCATATAAAACAGTTATTAAAATGATTTTTGATATCTGTTTTTTCTTTGAAAATCCCATAAACTGTTGAACCACTTCCGCTCATTGAAGCATATGTTGCACCCAAAGAATATAATTTAAGTTTCAGATTTTTTAGTTCAGGGTACATTAAAAATATAGAATCCTCAAAATCATTATGTATAAAATCTTTCCAATTTTCTATTGGCAAATTAAGCAAATCCTCTTCCAATGATCGGGATGGCATTTTAGGTCTTACCCCACTATATGCTTTAGCTGTATTAATATGTATTTCAGGGTAAATTATAGCGATATAATAATTGCTTAAATCTAATTTTATAGATTCGTATTGATCGCCTGTTCCTTGAGCAAATGCTGGTTTATTACTAATAAAAAAGGAGCAATCGCTACCCAATTGACGAGCATAATTATGCTTTTCTCCCCAAGAGAGGCCTAATTCAAATTTATTATTTAATAATTGAATAAAAAAAGCTGCATCGGCCGACCCTCCTCCCAAGCCAGCACCAATTGGTATGTTCTTATGTAAATAAACTTTTAAATTAGGCAATGAATAATCTGCTGAAATTAAATGATATGCATACCAACAGAGATTTTCATCTGCTTTGCCAGGTATCTGAATGCCAGTAAAAGTGAAACTGATTTTTTCATTAGCATTATTTGTATTTTCAATTATTTCAATAGCATCACATAAGCCTATTGGGTAAAAAGCACTTTCGATATTATGGTAAGCATCATCTCTTTTATTAATGATGTTGAGGCCTATGTTTATTTTTGCGTTTGGAAATATTATCATAATAAAAATTGTAATTGCATTAAATTATTCCTTAGCATATCCTCTAGGTTTATAAATGAAATTATAAATAAAAAATATTTTACCGCATGTATATTTTTTAAGGAATAAAATTTTTCGAAATGAAGTATTTTAATCTCTGCGTTTTAATCCGGCAAATCCCACTATTACCCAACCGGCAATAAAAAATAAACCACCGATAGGAGTAATAGGTCCTAGCCACCTCATCGTTGGTAAACCTATCAAGTTTGCCGTTGCTAATAAATATAAAGAACCCGAAAAAAGAACTATCCCTAACATAAAGCAGTAAGCTGCTTTTTGAAACAATTTATCCTTCAATCGATCATTAAGCGAAGCTAATAAAATTAAAGCTAAAGAATGATACATTTGGTATTTTACAGCCGTTTCAAAAGTTTGTAAATCCGATATAGTAACAATGCCACTTTCTAATTTCATTTTAAGGAAGTGCGCACCCATAGCACCCAATATTACACATATTGCAGCTGAAAATCCACCAAAAATCAAAAATCGTTTTTGCATAAAATATTTGTATTAAGTATAAGGAACAAAATTAATGCTATTTTTTAGATATGTTGTCCAACTGGGTATTATAAAAAATAGTTAGCAAACATGCTAATTTTTTTATATATTTACACAAAAATAGGAATATCAAAAATAATTTTAAAAAAACATCAAAATGAAAAAAATATACTCGTTAAACAACAACATCGTGTTAAAAAAAACACCTGCAGTTTTTAAATTGCAGCTAGTGACGGCTATGTTATTAGCTTGCGTTGGTTTTAATAATAAAGCGTTTGCATTAGCTCCTGTGGCAACGGCAGCTTCTAACCTTACTTGTACTTCCGCAAGTGCAAATTGGGTAGCTGTTTTTGGAGCCACAACGTATTTCTTAGATGTGTCAACAACTGCTTCATTTGGGACATTTGAGCCTGGTTTTAATAATCTGAATGTAGGCAATGTAATAACTTATAATATAACTGGTTTAAGTTATAACAATTACTTCTACCGTTTGCGCGCAGACAGTGCTGGAAGCATCAGCTTAAATTCCAATACAATTACCTTTTTATTGGGTGATGCAACATTAAGCAGTACTTTAACGCCTCCACCAATATGCAGTGGCAGTCAGTTTAGTTATACACCAACAAGCGCAGGAGTAGGCGCAATATTTTCATGGACAAGAGCTGCAGTATCGGGTATCAGTAATTTAGCAGGAAGTGGTACAGGCGACCCAGCTGAAACACT
>CAMBDK010000101.1 GCA_945865315.1 Chitinophaga pinensis
CAATTAAATTTTCAGCATTTTATTTATGGGCAAAGATAATCATCTCGTTCACAAAGTATCAGCAGGTGCATTGCTTGTTACTTTAGGAATAATTTTTGGCGATATAGGAACTTCTACACTCTATGTTATGAAGGCCATTGTGGGTAAAAACCCAATATCTGCTGACCTGGTGATGGGTGCTATATCCTGCGTTATTTGGACGCTTACATTAATAACTACCTTCAAGTATGTAATACTCACCTTAAGAGCTAATAATAAAGGGGAAGGAGGTATTTTTTCCTTATTTACATTGGTAAGGCGAACAAAAGTAAAATGGTTGTTAATTCCTGCAGTTATTGGTGGAAGTGCATTGTTGGCGGATGGTATCATTACACCTTCCATTTCAGTTTCCTCGGCTGTAGAGGGATTGAGAGCAATAAATCCTGATATTCATACTGTCCCTATAGTTATTCTTATTCTTACCTTATTGTTTACGATGCAGCAGTTTGGAACCAATTTTATTGGAAAATTTTTTGGTCCTATTATGTTAGTATGGTTTTTAACATTAGCTGTTTTAGGATTTTCTGAACTTTCCAATAACTGGAGCATACTTAGAGCAATTAATCCAAAATATGCTTATGATTTATTGGTATTGCATCCAGGTGGTTTCTGGGTTCTTTCGGCAGTCTTTTTATGTACCACCGGTGCAGAAGCACTATACTCTGATTTAGGTCATTGCGGTAAAGATAATATTCGCATTGCATGGATATTTGTTAAATTATCTTTATTGTTAAATTATTTAGGACAAGGTGCTTGGCTGTTGAGTCATGAAGGGAAATTATTAAGTGATTTTGCTGGTGGAAATCCTTTTTATTCTATTATGCCAGAATGGTTTTTAGTTACTGGAATTATCATTGCCACTGCAGCTGCCGTAGTTGCTAGCCAGGCATTAATTTCTGCAGCATTTACCTTAATCAACGAAGCCATACGATTAAATTTTTGGCCTAAAGTAAAATTGGTATATCCAACCCTATTAAAAGGTCAAATATATATACCCTCCATAAATTGGTTGCTATGGTTAGGATGTGTTTTTGCGGTATTGCATTTTAGGGAATCATCAAATATGGAATCCGCTTATGGTTTAACCATTATAATTGATATGTTGATGACAAGTACGCTATTGCTTTTTTTTATGTACTTAAAGAGATACAATGTATTTTTTATTATATCGTTCGCAGTTATTTATTACACTATTGAATTTTCTTTTTTAGTTGCCAATTTAGCCAAATTTCTTCATGGTGGCTGGATTAGTGTTTTGATAAGTGTTTTTCTTATTTCTATTATGCTTATATGGTATAAGGCTCGTAGAATCAGAAATCGCTATGTGGAATTTGTAAAACTTTCTGATTATTTACCCATTTTGGAAGATTTAAGCAGAGATTTAAGTGTTTATAAATACGCAACGCATTTGGTTTATCTTACCAGTGCTAATAACCGAGATGAAATTGAATCTAAAATTATTTATTCAATAATGCATAAGCAGCCCAAACGTGCAGATATATATTGGTTTGTGCATGTGGATGTAGTAGATGAGCCTTACCGCATGGAATATAAAGTAAGTGAATTTATTCACGACGATGTTATTCGAATTGATTTTAGATTGGGCTTTAGAATTGACCCCCGGGTGAATTTAATGTTCAGGAAAGTAGTGGAGGATATGGTGAAAAATAAAGAAGTGGATATTACCAGCAGGTATCGATCCCTCAATAAAAATAATATTATTGGTGATTTCCGCTTTATTGTTATTGAGAAAATTTTATCTTATGAAAACGAGCTTCCATTTTACGAAAAAGTAATATTGGATGTGCATCAATTTTTAAAACATCTTAGTTTATCAGAGGCCAGAGCCTTCGGATTGGACACCAGTTCGGTAACTACAGAAACGGTGCCACTGATCATTAGCCCTCCCAGGGAAATTAATTTAGTGCGTGTTAGCTAAAGGGTTAATTTTAAATGGAAATATTTTTAAGTGAAGTTTTCGAAATAACAACTCCCACAAATTAAATGGTTCAAAAACTGTGTGTTTTTCTTTTGTCTTGATACAAAAGAAACAAAAAATCAAGAACAAACGATTCCTCCACACCAGCAACCCTGCATCGCGTTTGTTCATTCCTCACGCGCGTTTTCATAAGGATATTTTTTGCAAAAAAATGAAATCAACTGTTTTTATTAATATATCTGTTTTGTCGAAATTGTTTTGAAAGCTTTACTATACTAAAAACGGGATAAATTATCGCATTCCACAAATTGGCAATTTTGCTTATTGTTTATTGTTTATTGCCAATTTCGTATTTTAAATGCGTTATTTTATACCACATACAGTATAATAGATATTTCCATTAATTTTTATATTTTATTTGGTTAGCGCATTTATAATATCATACCGAGTGATTATATATGTTTTATCTAATTTAAAATCCTTTACCAATACTGCAGGGTTTTTATCAGTAATCATGGCAGAAAGAGAATCAATAGGAGCTGAAATATCCACAAACGGAAATGCAGCTTGCATGATATTTTCAATTTTTTGATATTTTATTTCCGGATTAGAAATTATTTTAGCGTATAACAAACTCTCATTAAGGGAGCCAACAACGCGTTTATCATGCGTAACAGGTATTTGAGAGATATCCATTTTGCTCATCAGCTTAATGGCATTATCGATGGTATCCGTCATCTCAATGGTTATTAATTGCCCATTGGTAGTATTATTAACGAAATCTTTAGCCAGCAATCCTTTTTTATCGAAGAATCCTTTTCCAAGCATCCATTCATCGTTAAACATTTTACCTAAATAACGCGTTCCATGATCGTGAAAAATCACTACTACCAGATCTCCTTCTTTTAATTCATTTTTCAATTGCATCAGCCCTGCCATTGCAGAGCCAGCAGAATTGCCAGAAAAAATACCCTCCTTTTTTACAATCTCCCGCGTCATAATTGCAGCATCTTTATCCGTCACTTTTTCAAAACGGTCAATGATATTAAAATCAACATTGGCAGGTAAAAAATCTTCGCCAATACCTTCTGTAATGTATGGATAAATCTCGTTTTTATCGAAAATTCCTGTTTCCTTGTATTTCTTAAATACGGAGCCATAAGTATCGATACCCCACACTTTTATTTTAGGATTTTTCTCCTTCAGAAATTTACCAGTTCCTGATATTGTTCCTCCAGTTCCTACACCTACTACCAAATGTGTAATTTTCCCTTCCGTTTGCTCCCATATTTCAGGACCAGTTTGTTCGTAGTGAGCTAGTGAGTTACTTAAATTGTCATATTGATTTGGCTTCCATGAATTAGGGACCTCTTTTTCCAAACGGGAAGATACTGAATAATACGAGCGAGGATCTTCCGGTTCCACGTCTGTAGGGCAAACAATTACATCGGCACCAAAAGCACGCAACGCATCTACTTTTTCTTTTGATTGCTTATCAGTAGTTGTGAAAATACATTTATACCCTTTAATAATAGCAGCAATTGCCAATCCCATCCCTGTATTGCCGCTGGTCCCCTCTATAATGGTTCCTCCTGGTTTCAGTCGTCCATCCTTTTCTGCAATTTCAATCATCTTTAAGGCCATGCGGTCTTTAATGGAATTGCCTGGATTAAAAGTCTCTACTTTTGCATAAACAGTGGCTTTTAAATCTTTAGTGATATTATTGATTCGAACCAATGGAGTGTCTCCAATTGTTTCAAGGATATTGTTACAAGCTTTTCTCATTAGTTCTTAATTGCTGTATTTGTAATAATTTATATGTATGCTAAATTAAATTGCGAAAATACTAATTTTATACGGATACTTTAATTGATAAAATCAGCCATTAATAAAAACCTGTTGTTTTGTATTTTGGTTTTTTTCAATTTTTTGATTGCTGATTTTTCAAAAAAATAGTTAAAAGGTTTATAAAAATAAATAAATATTTTTTTTAACTAAATCTAATAGCTTTT
The DNA here is from genome assembly GCA_945865315.1 of Chitinophaga pinensis. Lineage (GTDB taxonomy): Bacteria > Bacteroidota > Bacteroidia > 2-12-FULL-35-15 > 2-12-FULL-35-15 > 2-12-FULL-35-15. Next base: position 3,991 of record CAMBDK010000101.1, read on the forward strand.
ATCGGAGTTATTTTTGAAATTATAAAACTCGGAATAATAAGCATCAGCAGGCATGTAAATAGTGTTCCGATATTTAATAATAAAATATGAAATAAATTAATATTAATAGGGATTACCGAAACGTAATAAGTTGCCTGATCTAATTTAAATACGCCAAAATACTGTTGAAATAAAGCAATAGAGATACCAACTATGTTTCCCCAGAATAATCCCTTACAAATGAGGTAGGTAGCATTATAAATAAATATTTTTTGTATATACATGTTATTAGCTCCCAATGCCTTTAAAATGCCTATCATTTTTGTGCGTTCTAAAATTAAAATCAATAATCCGGAAATCATATTTATTCCTGCCACGATAATCATCAGTAGTATAACAATAATAGCATTCATATCCTGTAAATCTAACCAGGAAAATATCATTGGGTTTATTTCTTTTATAGTTTGGGCTATTAAACCTTGACCTACTGCCTCATTAACTTTATTTCCTATTTCATCAATTTTTTTATAATCCTTAAGGGCAATTTCAAAACCTCCTATTTGATTTGAATCCCAGTAATTTAACTTTTGTATTTGTTTTATATCAACCAATACAAGTCGTTTATCTATATCCTCAAAACCTGTTTCATAAATCCCTGAAATAAAAAATGTTTTTACTCTTTGTTCGTATTGAAAATAGACACTATCTGTTTTTTTAGTCAAAAAATAAATAATCATTTTCCCATTTAATTTTAAACCTAATTTATCAGATAAATATTTAGATATAATAATATCTCTTGATAAGCTTGTATCGCTTACACTGAAAGCCTTTCCACTCTTTATATTATCATTGATAAATTTCCAGTCATAATCTGCATCTATTCCCTTTAGTAACACACCTTCATTATCAGTTTTTGTTTTTATAATGCCACTTTTAGTGGCATATATTTGTAGGTGATTTATTTGAGGATCCTTTTTAAGCGCTTCAATAAATAATTGATTTTTGCTGATGGGCTGTGGTTCATCACTTTCATTATTATCATAATTTGTTATTTGGATGTGTGAGCCAATACCAATAAGTTTATTTCTTATTTCATTTTGGAAGCCTGTTACAATGGATATAGTTAATATCATTGCAGCCAAACCAAGGGTAATACCCAATACCGAAATCCGAATAATTGGACGGGATAACTGTTTTGTAATGTTTGAACCAAAAATGATTCGTTTAGCTATAAAGCTTTCGCTATTCAAAATTTATTAGCTTTGATGTTATTATTTCTGAAAATTAATAGGATGTAATTTACGATTTCTTTTTAAGTTTAAATGAATCTGCATTTTTTTTAAAACATAATTTCGTAAAATTTATTTTTTTTATATTTTAAGCAAATTTACAATTTAGATTAAAATGAAAATTTATTATATTTATTTCTTGTTTTTTATTGGGATAGAAACATTCAATTTGAATGGTCAAGGGATTACCCCAATTAATAATAATATAAAAACTAATAAAGATATTACCCTTGGTGCCGACCGAACTATTGAATATCTCCCATTGCTAAAAGGGAAGCGTGTCGCAATTGTTGCTAATCAATCTTCAAATATTAAAACTACACATTTGGTGGATAGTCTGGTGGCGCTTGGAGTAAATATAAAAAAAGTTTTCTGCCCTGAACATGGTTTCCGTGGGATAATAGATGCAGGGAAAAAAGTGAAAACATACAAAGACATAAAAACTGGCTTATCTATTATTTCCTTATATGGTAAAAATAAAAAACCTGCCGCCGCTGATTTAAAATCCGTTGATGTTCTTATTTTTGATATACAAGATGTGGGGGTGCGTTTTTATACTTACCTTTCTACATTGCACTATGTTATGGAGGCTTGCGCCGAAAATAATAAAACATTAATTGTTTTGGATAGACCCAATCCTAATGGTTATTATATTGACGGCCCTGTGCTAGAGGATACTTTCAAATCATTTTTAGGATTGCATAAGGTTCCAATAGTTTATGGAATGACAATAGGTGAATATGCAAAGATGATAAATGGAGAATTATGGCTCAATGGAGGACTTAAATGTAATTTGAATGTGATTTCGCTAAAGGGTTATTCGCACAATGATTTATATGAACTGCCAATTCGACCTTCACCAAATTTACCAAATATGGCTTCGGTGTATTTATATCCTAGTTTCGGATTATTCGAAGGTACAATTGTTTCGGTAGGGAGAGGTACTGAATTTCCTTTTCAAATTATTGGGCATCCTACATTGCAAAAAACTAATTTTTCATTTACTCCTAAATCTAAAGAGGGTGCACTTAATCCTAAATATTTAGGACAAATATGCAATGGTTATAATCTTAGTGTTTTTGGAACAGAATATATGAAAAACATTAAAAAAATTTATCTTTATTGGTTAATAGGTACCTATAAAAATACTCCTGACAAAACAAATTTTTTTGATGAAAATTTTAATTACCATGCTGGTAACTCCAGCCTTAAAAAACAAATAGTGGATGGGGTAGGGGAAGATGAAATTCGGAGTAGCTGGAATGCTGAATTAGAAAAATTTAAAGTTATCCGCAAAAAATATTTATTATACAAGGATTTTGATTAGACTTTTAATTTGCTAATTTAGTAGTTCAGAATATCGACTCTATGGACAGACACTAATTATTGCTAGGCTTCAGCAAAATTAGGCTGTTTAGATAATGTCGCAAAATATTTTTAGATTTATGCTTGTTACTATAAATAACAGAACTGAAAATAGAAATATTTATTAAAAGCTCAATAATTAAAAGTTTATTTGATACTTCGCAGTTTTACTTTTACATTTCTAAAGATCAATTCTAAACCCTATAGTTATTGCTTCCTAATATACTAAATGCTTAATTCAAATGATTAAAAATTACATCAAACTAATTTTCGAATTATTTTTTCTATTAATCATGTTAATTTGTTTGTGTGGTAATAAATTGCTCATTTATGGCATCTCGCAGGCCAAAGGGCAATTAACTATAATAATACATTCACAGCCTGTTGAAGAAATATTGCAAGATGAGTTATTTGTAGATTCACTCAAACAAAAATTAAGATTGATTGTGGAATTAAAACAATTTGTTATTGATAGTATAGGAATTAATCCTAGTGATAATTATTCAACTTTTTATAATCAAAGAAACAAACCCATTTTATATACTATAACAGCTTGTCAACCATACTCCTTTATTCCGAAAGAATGGAGTTTTCCGTTTTTAGGAGCAGTACCTTATAAAGGTTTTTTTAATAAAAAGGAAGCAGAGAAAGAAGTATTATCATTAAAAATACAGGGCTACGATGTAGATTTATATAGTCCTTCAGGATGGTCAACACTTGGTTGGCTGAATGACCCTATACTCTCTAATATGCTTTACAAAAGTGAAGGGCAGCTGGCAAACCTCATAATTCACGAACTCACCCATGGAACAATTTATATAAAAAATAATGTAACGTTTAATGAAAATTTAGCAAATTTTATTGGAGATAAGGGTGCCGAAAAATTTTTACAATATAAATTTGGTCTTGAATCAAAACAATATATTTATTATAAGCAAAGTAAAATGGATGAGAAGTGTTTTACTGATTATATGATAAAAAGTAAAAAGCAATTAGATAGTCTCTATCATAGCATGTCTGCAATGAATGAAGATACATTGAAAAATACACTAAAAAACAAACTAATTATGGAAATAGTGCTTGGCGTTAATCGTTTACCATTATTTAAAAAGAAAAATTATTTCCAGTATTCCTTAATTGCATTTGTGGAAAAAAATTCCTTTTTTATGGCTTTTGACCGTTATGACTCACAATTTGAAGTTTTTGATATCGAATACCGCAGCATTTTTAAATCGAATCTTCGTAATTATTTTAATTTTTTAAAAGAGAAATTTAATTGATTTTTTAGTGAACATTTTGTTGCGTTAGTTATCGGAGTATACTAAGCAAATATAATTTGTATTAACTTTTTTCATCTATTCTACTCATTAATCTTATATTTGTATTGTGTTTTATTTTAGCAAAAAAATATTAATTTTAAATTTCAAAAAAAATGGCAAGTTCAGGTGATTTAAGTGTAGGTTCAGTGATCCGTTTTGGCGGAGAACTTTGTAAAGTGGAAGAGTATATACACCGTACTCCAGGTAATTTAAGAGCTTTTTATCAAGCTCGCATGCGTAACCTTAAAACAGGTAAGATTGTTGAAAACCGTTTTAGGGTAGGCGAAGCAGTAGAGGTTGTGCGTGTTGATTATAAGCAAATGCAATATATCTTCCCTGAAGGTGATTTTATTGTTTGTATGAATAATGAAACCTTTGAACAAGTTTATGTCCCTGCTATATTATTTGGTGAGGGATTAAAATTTTTAAAAGAAGGTATGGAAGTTAAAATATCTTTCGAAGAAGAAGATCCTATTTTAGCTGAAGCTCCTGTTTTTGTTGAGTTAGTTATTACATATACCGAACCCGGCGAAAAAGGAAATACAGCTACTAATACATTAAAATCAGCTACCTTAGAAACTGGTGCTATTGTAAAAGTGCCATTGTTTATAAATGAAGGTGAGAAAATTAAAGTGGATACCCGTACATCAGAATATGCTGAAAGGGTTAAATAATTAATATTATGCCGAACTAAATTAATGGTTCGTAAAAATATCCTTCAATAAGCTTTTACCTAATTGCTTTGTGGACGATATTTCTACTTTTTAATAATGCTAACAGGCCACCTCTACAAATGAAACTAAAATCGCCACATAAGTTAACAGAGATTGCTGCACTTATCAATTGTGAATTTGATGGACCAATCCACCATATTATAAGTGGTTTGAACGAAATACACATGGTAGAAGCCGGTGATATTGTATTTGTCGACCATCCCAAATATTATGATAAAGCTTTGAACTCAAAGGCAACGACTATCTTAATAAATAAAAAAGTAGTATGTCCCCAAGGCAAAGCACTGCTTATTTCGGATGATCCATTTAGAGATTATAACAAGTTGGTTTTACATTTTTGCCCTCCCAATTTATCATTAAAACCTATTAGTGATACTGCAAAAATAGGAATCAATACAGTTATTATGCCTGGCGTTTATTTGGGAAATAATGTGATAATAGGTGATAATTGTGTGATTCATCCCAATGTTGTTATTTATGATAATTGTCATTTGAAAAACAATGTAATAATACATGCGAATACTGTAATTGGTGCGGATGCTTTTTATTATAAAAAAAGAAGCGACAAATTCGATAAACTTATCAGTTGTGGTAAGGTAGTAATTGAGGATGATGTCGAAATTGGTGCTCTTTGTACCATTGATAAAGGTGTTTCCGGGGATACCGTAATAGGGGCTGGAACTAAAATAGATAATCATGTTCAAATAGGGCACGATACAATAGTTGGTAAAATGTGTTTAATGGCATCGCAAGTGGGCGTGTCGGGGGTAGTAACTATTGGAGATAATGCAACATTATGGGGGCAAGCAGGCGTTAGAAGTGATGTAACAATTGGAAAAGGAGCAACTTTATTGGCGCAATCTGGTTTGGCTGAAAATATCCCTGATGGCAGAACTTATTTTGGAACCCCTGCCGGCGAAGCGAGAGCTAAAATGAAAGAAGTTGTAGCACTTAAAATTTTACCCGCCTTAATAAATGGAAATATTAAAAATTATCCTTCCCCATTATCTTTTGAAGAAGGAACAAAAGGATAAGCTGTTATTATATATTTTTTGATTTTTTTTTAATTGATATTCTGCCTGAAAATTAAATTATGTGAAGCTTTCAAAATAATTTCGATAAAACAGATATATTAATAAAAACAGATGATTTCATTTTTCTGCAAAAAAAAATCCTTATGAAAACGTGCGTGAGGAGTGAACAAACGCGATGCAGTGTTGCAGGTGTGGAGAAATCGTTTGTTATTGATTTTTTGTTTCTTTTGTATCAAGACAAAAGAAAAATACACAGTTTTTGAACCATTTAATTTGCGGATTTATTTTGAAAACTTTACTATGAAAAAATAATACGATAATTATTGAAATCTGTCTTTTTATATAATTTAACAAATCAATAAATAAAAAATGCCTTTTGAATTAAATAGTAACAATTCGAAACAAATTAAGGATCTAAAACTTAATACGCTGTTACAAATTACAAAAGCTATTAACAATAATACCTCTACTGATAAACTACTTGAAATATTCAGAGAAATACTTGAAACCCATCTGAAAATTCGCAAATTGCTGCTTTTTAGCGAGAGCCAGAGTGGCTGGAAATGCATATTGAAATTTGGGTTTAATGATGAGTTTAATACAATAAATGTAGAGCGTGATTTATTTCCTGTTAAAGAAATGTGTACAATTAATTTGTCGGAACAAACACAAATTAAATCCTTTGAAATTATCATTCCTGTATTTCATAAATCAAAACCTTTAGCTTACCTGCTTATTGGAGACCTGGAAGATAAAGTGGAGGTAAGTCCGGCAATTAAACATTTGAATTTTGTTCAGACAATCACAAACATTATAGTTGTTGCAATTGAAAATAAAAAACTTGCAAAAAAAAGTATACTGCAGGCTGCATTAAAAAAAGAGATGGAATTTGCATCCCAAATGCAATCCATGCTGTTTCCCAGTATTTTGCCGAATGACGCGCAATTAAATGCTGCTGCCTTTTATTTACCTCAACAGGAAGTGGGAGGAGATTATTATGATTTTATATGGCTGAACGCAAATGAATTTGCATTTTGTGTTGCCGATGTTTCCGGCAAAGGAGTTCCGGCGGCACTGTTAATGTCTAATTTTCAGGCTAATCTTCGTGTATTGTTATTTTATATTCCTTCCTTAACAGAGCTTGTTAAAGAATTGAATTCAAAAGTAATGGCAAGTGCCAAAGGAGAGAAATTTATTACATTTTTTATTGCTAAATATAATTTAAAAACCCAAACATTAACCTATGTAAATGCAGCACATAATCCTCCTTTATTGGCTTCAGGAAATACAATTAGTGAATTAAAAATAGGATGCACTGGTTTGGGTATGTTTGATGAAATTGGGCTAATTGAGGAAGGTATTTTAAGTATTTCACCCGACTCAACTATTCTATGCTATACAGATGGATTGGTTGAATTGGAGAACGAAAAATCACAGAATTTTGGACTGGATGCTTTAAAAGATATTATAAAACTAAATAGTAAATTAGATATGAATAGTTTGAATAATTTAATAATAGAAACTATTTCAAATTATAAACAAAGCAGACCATATTTTGATGATATAGCTTTATTTAGCCTGAAAATTCATTAGCTTTTAATACATCTCGTTTTCTTGATTTTTTTAAAAATAACTTAAATTCCCCAAAAAAAGCCCCCACCACTTTCAATTTTAGAGTATTTTAGATGAAATAATTGATACCTAAAAAAAAATCATAAATTATTTTATTTTTCTGATACTTAATCCGGCTTTTTTTATTAATTATATCATTTGTAAATATATATTAGTCTATTTTTATTAAGCCTCCCTATTTCTTTACTTCGCTCTAAATAACTTTTCGCATGGTCATTTTGAGCGTAGTTGAGAAAGTCCGTTGGGTCTTGGATTGGACTATTTTGAAAATATAATCGGTATTACAGACTTTTTTTGCACCTGTATAAAGATGGATCAAGAGGGATAGTTGGGGGAAAGCCAGGAAATAATTAATTTTGTCCATAACCAAAATTAACGATATGGACTATTCTTCTTTGATGTCACTGGTATTACCGGAAGGCATTCTTGATTACTTTGAACTCACAAATTTTTCAAAAAC
>CAMBDK010000102.1 GCA_945865315.1 Chitinophaga pinensis
TTGAAATTTGCATAATTTGAAAATGGTTGACTCTATGGACAGACACTAATTAATAATATTTTTTAAAAATATTATTATTGACAAATATTTTTTGTGATTTTCTTAAAAAATTCTTAGATTTGTTTATCACCATAGTGTTATGGGAAATAAATTTTTCAATTATATAGCATAAAAACACCAACAATCATTCAGGAAATATTTAATAATAAAATTTTATTCGATTATTATTATTGTTAATTTATGAGGAACATTTTTTATTTCAAAATCACTTTATTTATTTTATTTTTAAGTATATCCTCTTTTGCTCAAATACCGCCAGAAGGTATTAGTTATCAGGGGGTAGCAAGGGATATGGCTGGGAAATCGCTTGTGAATGCAAGTTTGGTAATTCAGTTTACAATTAGGGATGCAATAACCAATGGTGCAATTTTATTTCAGGAGACTCATAATAAAACTACTAATTTATATGGTTTATTTACTGCTGTTATAGGCAATGGAGCCCTCGATATAACAGTAGGTAGTCCCTTCAATTTAATAAATTGGGCTACTGGAAGCAAATTTTTAGAAGTGGCTGTTGATACTCTTAATGGTAATAATTTTATTTTGATGGGAACTACTCAGATGATGAGTGTCCCTTATGCCTTATATGCTAAATATGCTGGGAGTGGTATTGGAGTTATAGGTAGCACTGGAGCAACTGGTAGTACTGGTTTTGATGGAACTACTGGTTCAACAGGAAGCACAAGTTCAACTGGTAGCACTGGCGCTTCAGGTAGCACTGGAGCAACTGGTAGCACTAGTTTCACCGGGAATACAGGAAGTACTGGATCAACAGGAATTACTAGTTCAACTGGAAGCACTGGTTCAATTGGAAGCACTGGTTCAACTGGAAGTATTGGCTCTACAGGAATTACAGGCTTTACAGGAAGTACTGGTTCAGATGGAAGTACTGGTTCTACTGGAAGCACTGGTTCTGATGGAAGTACTGGTTCTACTGGAAGCACTGGTTCTACTGGAAGCACTGGTTCTGATGGAATTACAGGTTCAACAGGAAGTACTGGTTCAACTGGTAGCACAGGTTCAACAGGAAGCACAGGTTCAACAGGAAGCACTGGTGCTATCGGAAGCACTGGCTCAACAGGAAACACTGGTGCTACCGGAAGCACTGGTCTAAAAGGAAACACTGGTTCAACAGGAAGCACAGGTTCTATTGGAGGCACTGGTATTACAGGTGCTACAGGTGCCGATGGTGCATTAACAGCCTGGTCATTATTAGGCAATTTAGGATTATCAACATTAAATTTTATTGGAACAAAGGATGCCGTTGATTTAATTGTTAAAACAAATAATACAGAATATTTAAGGGTAAAAGCTAATGGAAAGGTGGGCATCGGAACTTCCTCGCCTAACTATAATTTAGAAGTAAATGGCCAAGTAAAGGCTAATAATTTAATTACAGAAAATATTACTGGTATTTCTCCACAACCTACTATCGCAAAAGGCCCTGCATTAAATAATGCTTCTACTGTAACTCTGGAAGGAACTAATTTAGGTGGCTTAATTACTTTAACTCTTAGTGGATCTGCTCCCACCGTAAGCGCTATACTTTTTACAGTAACTTATAGTCACATTAATGTCTTTCCAAACGATAGTTATGTAATATTTTATCAAGCAAACGGTAATGCCGCTAATATAGCTGGAAGTCAGTTACAGAATGTTTATATAGATGCTAGTTCAACTAATTTTGTCGTAAAAAGTGGACCTATTGGGTTATCAGTCGTTACGTATAAGTGGAATTATATTGTGGTAGGCAGGTGATTTTTTGAATATTTATAGCTAATGCGGAGAAATATAATCATTTTTTTAACCGTAATAAGAAAGAAATCAATTTTTTCAGGATAATACAAACTTTGCTTGCTTGCATTTATTTCACAATAATTATTTTTGTAAAGCGTTTAAAATCAGCAAGGCCAAAAAGCATATAAACGCCAGTACTTAATTTTATTTCATCAAAAGAAAATACAAAATTTCCTTCCTCCATTATAACTTCTTTTGCAATTAATTCTCTACCGAAAAGGTCATAAATTTTAAGACTTATTATTTTATTTTCTGTTTCTAACATTTTACCATTTATAATAGAACCATTTAAAGGGTTTGGGAATATTTCCCAATAATCTTCAGATATTGTTGCTATAGCATTGTTTAAGTTTCTATTTTCAGGAGCCAATGCAAATGGGAACGAAGTGGAGGAAGAAAATTCTATTTTGGAATTAGGCCGGTAATAGCTTCGGATACCAGTATTTTTATTACATACAGCGCTATTTGTTAAATCGGCCCGATAATATAAGGCTAAAAAAGTAGGGTAACTAGTTGCAAATACTGGAGAATTAACAGTGAAACTACTATTATCCCAACAAATGGAAATTAACAAATTACTTGAACCATCGTATTGAAATGGGCTGCTGAAGGTAAAGGTATTCCATCCTTGCACGTTTGTAGCGGTAGCATTATACACCAAAGTACTATTTGTACCTGATAAAAAAGTAGTATTTGCGAAAGTTGAATTTGACGTATGCGCAATCGAAATATTGAAATTAGCCATGGACTGCGGCGAAGCTGTTGAAACATAAAAAGAAATTGATTTTATATAGGGATATGAAGCAGTCCATCCTGCAGAAGTTAATTCTGCTTTTTTGAAAATATACTGAACACGTTCATCCATATAAACTTTACCAAAAGGATGCGCTGAATAAGGAGAAGTAGATGTTCCGATAGTAATGGTATTATTTACTGGAGCTGATGAGGAAGTTGTAAACATGGATATATTAGAATACGCACTTGGCGAGGAACATTCGGCTTGTACATTAAATTGATAGCTTGTAGATGGGGTTAATCCTGTTAATGCTAAATGATTAGAACTAGATGTTAATGTTATCCATGTAGTGTCAGCAACAGCTTTATATTTTATATTATAACTAGTAGCAGTTGGGATAAGGCTCCAGTTAATTGTAGCACTATTTAAAGTTATGGCGCTTGCCGAAAGGCTAGATGGTGAGCCACAGGCACCAGCTGCATTAATTAAATTATAATAAGTACTCCAATTCCAGTTAATACCTGGGTCATTATGTGTTTGATTCGGATAATGTTGATGCCCTTTAATTTTAACTGTTAAGGGCAATACACAAGAGCCATTGCAAGAAACACCACTCCAGCATGTGGTAGGATTTATCCCATAACCGCTGTTGCATATATCCTTAACAAGGTTAGCCGAACTTTGGTACATTGCCGCTGTATACCAACCTGTCTGGGTATTATACCCTTCATGCTCAATGCCAATAGTAAATGGGTTAGAATTTCCTACATGCCATGCTTTGTTAGATTCTAAAACCATTTGCGTAATTTGCCCATCCGAGGAGCGAATTACATAATGTGCGGAAACATTTGAAGCGCAATTTTTAAACCATGAAATACAACTTGCATAACTGCCTTCCACGTCATGTATTACAATTCCAGTAATTGCTTGTCCGCGAGAACTATAGTTGCAGGCAGCTGCTGGGTTCCAAATAGCATTTGAATAATCAGTAGATTGAATCTCGGGGGTATTATTTCCAATAGATTTATAGCTATTGCCATTGTCATCGCTTATTATTTCTTCATTTACTGTAACATGTTCAGAACTCAAAACGATAAAATTTTCCTCACCAAAAAGCGAAGGTAAATCGAAATTATGATTAGGGAAATTGTATTTTTCTTGAAATTCAGTAGAATTTAAAAATGTGAAATAGGAGTATAGCTGGGTATTTAAGGCAAATAATTGCCCTTCATTGTCATAGGGCAGTTCGCTAAGTTCAATAAAAGCATTAAAGATATTATCGCTAATTTTTGTATCTATTTTATTTTTACTTGCAATCGTATTTAATACACTGCTAAAAGCCTTAGCGTATGCAAGAATATTTTGCTTTGGATCATTTTTTATCAATTCAATAGCAATTCCAGAAAGTTTGGAAACGTAAACAAGGTTGTTGCGGAAATAATTTTTCCCATCTAGCGTAAGGCCCATCACTCCATATGCTAAAGGAAGTCCCATACAATTTTCTATTTCTCCCGTATCGTGCACCAAATGAAAAATATGAGTATTACTATAGGATACAGCCTCCAGCACGCCATGAGGGATATTTGGGTAATCTCTATATGCTTCCTCAAAATAGGAAGTGTAATTTTGGTCTGAAATTAAAGATGCTTTAGAAACAGTCTGAGCAAAATTAAATAAAGGAATAGTTAATAATAATAAGAATATTTTTTTCATTACTGTTAAATTTTAAATTGAAATAGTACTTAATAAAAAGGTTTTGTGAAACATTTCACTCAAAAATTAATCCTCTTTAATTAAAAAATCTGGCAATGCTACAATTAATAGTTTAATTCACCAAAAGAAAATAAAATATTTTATTAACATTAAATTATATATTTGATTTTCAATGATTTATATTTTTTATTATTTAGTTCTTGTTATTCTATTTTGGGGATAAATAAACGAAGCCATTAAAAATAATAGCGATACCGAAATTTGGCAATTTTAGGATAACGATTATGCTATTAAGCTTTTAAAAGTATTAAACTCAGCCTATAAAAATATAATGTAACAGTAGTATTGCGTGGGGGATATTATACTATATTTTCAAAAAAATATAATTTATTGACTTGCAGAAATCTTTGAATATTTATTGCTATTAGTGGGGTCTATCTCGTTCACAAGATTCAATATTCTAGCTTTTTCATCTGGAAATGCACCAGTAAAAATATTGATAATTTCATCCGACTTTGCATTAAAAAATACTTGGAGATTATAGGATAATGGCTTTATTTGATGTATTTCTTTTAATTTTTCTAAGCTTTCAATAATAGCAAATCTGCCAGTTTCTTTATCCTCGGCCATTAAATCTAAACCTAAGCGGTGATATTTATACAAACATTCACGAATGGGGATAAATGAAGCGTCCACAATGTTGTTAACGAACCAATATCTATTTTTTTTATTTTCACTAGCCTTCCAGCCAATATCATTTCCACTTTGGGCATTATTAACTATTGCCAAGGATTTTTGAAAATAAGGGGTGCCACCATTTAAAGCAAAGGTGTCATAATCTAAGCCTATAATTATGTATGCATAATAGGCCAATATGGATGTAAGATTTGATAAATGTACATTTTCAGTAAATTCAAGTGCCTGATTTTCTAAATATTTGAAACGGCATTCATTGTCATTATAATTTAATAATACTGAGTTGTATGACGAGTTAAATACAGGCCTGCGCACCTGAACTTGAAAGGTTGCAACAAAATCATCGACAGCGTTGAGTGCGGTAACATTAATTAAAATACTGCAATCAATTCTTTCATTATTTTTTACCGCATCATTGCTCCATTTTTTATTGTTCATAAATTCATAAATAGCCGTTTGTAATGTAACAAACACACGTTTGTCGGTACCTTGAATAGATTGGGATAAAACTTGGATTTTACAATTTAATTCCTGCGAAAATGAAGGGAAACTAAGTGAAAACAAAAAGAATAGGGAAATCAAAAATTTGCTTAATCTAAGCGATTGCTTAGTTAAGGGAACATATTTAAAGGGTACAACAATTATTTTCATTTTAAGTTTTATTTTATAATTAGTGTCTGTCCATAGAGTCGAGAGTCGGAACTATAATGTTCGAGTTCGAGGCTTTCGTAGTTTTGAAAATCAGAAGTTTACATAGGTAAATGACTGGTTTTCAAAACAAGAATAACGAAAAAATCGGACATTATAGACAGACTCTAATTAAGCTTTTAGATCTTTTTTTATCACATCTAATATATCCTTAGCTACATCCACTTTGCTTTTTAACTCAAATTTTATAATTTTATTGTTCTTATTAATAATAGTAATTTTATTGGTGTCGGTTTTAAATCCTGCACCAGCATCGTTTAATGAATTAAGAACGATAAAGTCCAAATTTTTCTTTTTTATTTTAGCTTTGGCATTTTCTAATTCGTTATCTGTTTCAAGTGCAAAACCAATAAGTAATTGATTTGTTTTTTTTAATTGCCCCAGCGCTTCTAAGGTATCTTTTGTAGGAACAAGTTCAATGCTTTTTGTTTCCGATGTTTTCTTGATTTTTTTTATTGCAACAGTAGCAGGTTTATAATCAGCAACAGCAGCCGAAAGTATTGCAATATCGGTAGTTTTGAAAACATTAATGGCAGCATGATAAAGTTCTTCTGCAGAAGTGATGTCGATGCGTTTAATAGTTGGATTAATTGTTTTACAAGCATTGGGACCACAAATTAATGTTACTTCAGCCCCCTGGTTTGCAAATTCTTCTGCTATTGCAAAGCCCATTTTTGCTGAGGAATGATTTCCAATAAATCTAACAGGATCTATCGCTTCATAGGTTGGACCGGCCGTCACCATTACTTTTTTACAATAAAAATAATTTTGTTTGGATAATGATTTTAATAAATGTGATTTAATTTCTGCCGGTTCGGCCATGCGACCTTCACCAAATAGGCCACTTGCCAGCTCGCCCGTACCAGGATTAATTATACTATTTCCAAATGATTTTAAGCGTTTTAAATTTTCTATTGTTGCAGGATGTTGGTACATATCTAAATCCATTGCAGGAGCAATATAAACTTTACAGCGCGCTGATAAGTAGGTGGCGAGAAGGAGGTTATCACATATACCATTTGCCATTTTAGAAATGGTATTAGCAGAAGCAGGTGCAATAATAATGGCATCGGCCCATAAACCAAGTTCTACATGGTTATTCCATTGGCCATTTGTATCATTTTGAAATTGTATTAATACAGGATTTTTAGAAAGCGTGGAAAGGGTAAGAGGAGTAATAAAATTAACTGCAGAAGGAGTCATTATCACTTTAACATTTGCCCCTGCTGTAATAAGTAAACGAACTAAATATGCTGATTTATAAGCAGCAATGCCGGCTGTTACACCAATAATTATATTTTTATTGAGCAGCATTTTATATATTGAAAAAATTAAAAATTAAGGACCATAGTAGGATAAAAAAATCTTACTATAATCCTTAATTTAAGTAATATTTGTTATTGTTTTTCAACGTTCGGATTGCGGTGGTAAATTTTACCATCAAAAAATTCTTGAATAGCAATTAAGGATGGTTTTGGTAAACGCTCATAAAACCTGGAAATTTCAATTTGCTCACGATTTTCGAAAATTTCTTCCAAATTATCAGAAGTAGAAGCAAACTCAGCTAACTTGGACGTTAACTCTTCCTTAATTTCAGAGCTAATTTGGTTAGCGCGTTTCGAGATAATAGTAATACTCTCATAAATGTTACCAGTAGTAACATCAAAATTTCTTAAATCGCGAGTAGTAGTAGTGGAATCAGCTAATGTTTTTTTATAGTCCATTGTTTTTATGATGTTGGTTTGTTATATTTATCTAAATTCTTCAAAGCACTGGTGTAAATTAATTCTGCATCTTTTAAATTTGCCCCATTAGGGAAAGTATCTATAAATTTTATATATGAATCTATGGCGGCTTTAAATCGCTCTTGCTTCTTAGAATCAACACTATTTAATGCCAATAAGTAATACGATTTAATAATTAAATAATTAAGCTCCTCTCTATGTTCTGTATCGGGAAATTCTTTCAAATGATTAGCAAATGCAACAATGGAAGCTTTATAATCTACCATGTTATAATACAACATTGCATTTTCATATGATTTACGTTCTAATTTACCTCTTAACTTATCTAAAATAGTATTGCAAAGATCTATGCGTGTACTTTTCGGATATTGATTTGTGAAACGTTGAAATTCTTTAATTGCAAGTTTCGTATCCATCTGGTCAAGACTATAGCTAGGTGAACTTACATAAAAACAATAGGCATTCAAATAGGCACATTCTTCTGCATGTATGCTGCTAGGAAATGTTTTCACAAAATTTCTGAAATGATAGCCTGCAAGAATATAATCGCTTAAATTGTAATTAGAATAAGCATAATAATAATGAATTTCTTCTGCTTTGGCTGTACCGCGGAATACACTTGTCAATTCTTCTAATAAAGTAAGTGCTCTGCTATAATCTGCTTTTTTATAATATAAAAGGGCAGCAGCGTATTTAGCTTCCATATCACTACTCTTGACAAGCTTATTAAATTTGCCAATTGTTAAACCAGCTCTTTTCTTTTTTTCTTTACTGTCAGAGTTATATACTTTATTTTCACTACATGAAGTAATGGAAAAAAGTAAAATCAGTGTAAATGCTGTATGTATATATTTTTTTAACATAAAATGACTGCAAATGTACAACTTTTGATTGGAATAATCGTTGTTTTTGTTTTTTATTAATACAATACTGTTAGATTTGGTATAATACCCTTGAAAATCTGCTATAAATATCTTACTTTTGTAAAAAAATATTTTTAAAATAGGAAAAATAAAAATTTAAGAAATAACTTAAATTTAAAATGATTTACAAATTGATAATATTTTTTTTAGGGTAAAACTTTAAAATTAAGAATCAAGGTCAAAAATATATTTAAAAAAACATTGTTTTAACAAATTAGCAGATGAAAGATTTATTTGAAAAAATTAAAGCAAACCGTGGTCCAATTGGGATGCACGCGAAGCAGTCGCATGGTTATTTTACATTCCCTAAGTTGGAAGGAGATGTAGGGCCAAGAATGATTTTTCGTAACAAAGAACGTTTAAACTGGAGCTTAAATAATTATTTAGGTTTGGCAAACCATGCCGAAGTGCGCAAAGCAGATGCTGATGCGGCAGCACAATTTGGTTTTGCACTGCCAATGGGTGCTCGCATGATGAGTGGAAATTCTGATTTGCATGAGCAATTAGAGGCTGAGTTATCTTCTTTTGTACAAAAAGAGGATACCATTCTTTGTAATTTTGGTTATCAAGCAATAGTTTCTGCAATTGATTGTTTAGTTGACCGCCATGATGTAATAGTATATGATGCAGAATCTCATGCTTGTATTTTGGACGGTGTTCGCTTGCACATGGGAAAACGTTATGTTTTTAAACATAATGACATAGAAGATTGCACCAAACAATTGCAGCGTGCAACGAAGTTAGCCGAAGAGCAAAATGGTTCTATTCTATTAATTACAGAGGGCGTTTTTGGAATGCGTGGCGATCAGGGTAAATTAAAAGAGATAGTTGAATTAAAGAAAAAATTCAATTTTCGATTATTTGTTGATGATGCGCATGGTATCGGTACCATGGGTGCTACCGGTGGTGGAACAGGGCAGGAGCAGGGCTGCCAAGCTGGTATTGATATTTACTTTGGAACATTTGCTAAATCGTTTGCATTGATTGGTGGTTTTGTTTCTAGTGATGAGCAAATTGTAGAATATTTACGTTATAATATGCGCTCTCAGATATTTGCAAAATCATTACCATTGACTTTAGTAGTAGGTGCTTTAAAGCGATTGGAACTAATGCGTAAGCATCCCGAATTTAAAGATAAACTTTGGGAAATTACCCGCGCATTGCAAAATGGATTGAAAAAAGCAGGATTCGAAATTGGTAGTACAGATTCACCTGTAACCCCTGTATTTATGAATGGATCAATACCAGAAGCCACCAATTTAATTTTAGATCTACGAGAAAATTATAATATTTTCTGTTCTATGGTTGTTTATCCGGTTGTGCCGAAAGGGATGATAATTTTACGATTAATACCAACAGCTGTTCATACTATTGAAGATGTAAATTATACAATTGACGCTTTTTCGAAGATCGTTGGTAAATTAAAGTCAGGGCAATATGTGTCAGATAAAATTGCAGCATTTTAAATTTATCATTTATTTAAAAAGAATATTTTAAATAAAAGAATTAAAAAATTAGGAGAATAATAGAGTCGGTGCTTAATACTCTAAATTGCTAAATTCATAAAACCTATGTCAATAGATTCAAACAAATTTGTAGGAGAAGGTCTTACCTATGATGATGTACTATTAGTACCAGCTTATTCGGAGGTGCTTCCCCGTGAAGTGGATACTACTTCTTATTTCACAAAAAAAATAAAACTAAATACTCCTATCGTTTCAGCAGCAATGGATACTGTTACAGAGTATCAATTGGCGATAGCTCTTGCGCAAGAGGGTGGAATTGGGGTATTGCATAAAAATATGAGCA
This sequence comes from Chitinophaga pinensis, assembly GCA_945865315.1. Lineage (GTDB taxonomy): Bacteria > Bacteroidota > Bacteroidia > 2-12-FULL-35-15 > 2-12-FULL-35-15 > 2-12-FULL-35-15. The sequence goes on from CAMBDK010000102.1 coordinate 10,188, forward strand.
TACAAGATCAGGCAGATCAAGTGCGTAAAGTAAAGCGCTCCGAAAGTGGAATGATACTAGACCCAGTTACTTTATTAGAAAATGCAACTGTTACCGATGCTTTAAACCTATTTAAAGAATTTAAAATAGGTGGTATACCAGTGGTGAATGCTAAAAATCAATTGATTGGAATTGTTACTAACCGTGATTTGCGTTTTGAACAAAATCACAAAAGACCTATAAGTGAAGTAATGACAAGCAAAAATCTTGTTATTGCCAAAGTAGGAACCGATTTAAAAAAAGCCGAACAAATACTTCAGCATCATAAAATTGAAAAATTACCTGTAGTTGATAAAAATGGTAAATTGGTGGGTTTAATCACCTACCGTGATATTATTAAGGTACAGGTACGTCCCAATGCGAATAAAGATAATTTAGGTAGATTACGTGTGGCAGCAGCTGTAGGTGTTACGTCTGACATGATGGAGCGTATTATTGCATTGGTAAAAGCAAATGTAGATGCTATAATTATTGATACCGCTCACGGACACTCGAAAGGTGTTATTGAAGCGCTTAAGAAAGTAAAAAAAGTATATCCTGATTTACAAGTGGTGGTTGGTAATATAGCTACTGCCGAAGCTGCTCTAGCTTTGGTAAAAGCGGGTGCCGATGCTGTAAAAGTTGGTATTGGTCCAGGATCTATTTGTACTACCCGTGTTATAGCAGGTGTAGGTGTTCCACAATTAACAGCTGTGATGGAGGTTGCTAAAGCACTGAAAGGAAAAAATATTCCAATTATTGCTGATGGAGGTATTCGATTTACTGGTGATATTGTAAAGGCACTAGCTGCTGGTGCCAGCTCCGTAATGATGGGTTCTATGTTTGCAGGGGTGGAAGAGTCGCCTGGTGAAAATATTATTTTTGAAGGACGCAGGTTTAAATCCTATCGTGGGATGGGTTCTATTGAAGCGATGCAAAAGGGATCTAAAGACCGTTATTTCCAAGATGCTGAGGATGACATT
>CAMBDK010000103.1 GCA_945865315.1 Chitinophaga pinensis
ACATCAAATCGTTTTTTTGGTCTAATCTCTCTTTTTAGTTGTTTGGCATATTCCCTGATATCATCAAATTTCTTGGGTTTAGATTTTACTGTGGGTTCGGGCTTTGAACTGGCTATTTTTTTTTCTGATTCAATAAATAATTCAGCAAAATGCAAGTACACTCTATTCTTAGATTTTACCAAATAATATTTGCCGTTTTTAAATTTGTGTTCGCATTTTTCTGTTAAATTTAAAGACACTTGGTAATGCAAAGCATATAATTCATTGCTTAATACTATATCCTCATAACTTCTATGCACTTTACGCCATTTTGACCACAAACTCTTTAACAATTTAACGTCATCGGAAAGTGATTTTTCAAAATCTGCTACACTCCATTTTGGATGCCACCAATAGTAATCTCTAAAAATAAATTTATACTTATTCTCACCCTCATTCATTTTACCTTTGACTTGCTTGAAGGAATATATACTTTTTGTTTTGAGGTACTTTTCGAAGCTAATATTTAAATCTTCAAGGTATTTTTCTTTTTCACCCATCTTCATTTTTATTGAATTATTAATAATCTGAAAGTCATTATGCAATATACAAAATAGGTTTGATGTTGAAATAATTACAGAATTCATAAAAAAAGCAGATGCAAAATCTTACAGAATTTTGAAACAGAAAAATTAAATTACTTAGGCACAAAGAAAGTTCAACTTGTTTTTATAACATTTACCCAACTCTTATATTGTAAACATCGCTTTGCAGACGCTGTATATTTCAAACAACAAAAGGTTCCGGTAAAGAAATTATTTCCATCAAGTCAAACTGTGAGCAATCTTTACTAAGTCCTTCAAAAATTAAAGTAAACCTGCTGGAGAGTGAACCAATGGTCCATTCAGGGGCAAAAGAAATATTAAATGCAGTTATTAGTTTAGCTCTTCGGCCACTTTCTTTTTCAATTAAAAAAGTACTTGGCCAAATGCGTACAGCATGCATTAGGTTATATGTACAATGAATAATTGTTTGCCGTTCTTCACTCTCAAGAAATTTTACCTCTGTTTTTTCTTCGCTTAATATTTGCTCTTCAAATTTTACGTTCATTTTATCTTATTTTAAAATCACCCATTTTCGATCTTCTAAATTTATACTAAATCCTAACTCTTTTTGTATATAGCACTTTCTAAATTGTTGTTTAGGGAAGTATTTACTTATTTCAAATATTGCTTCAATCTCCCCTAATGATAAAGCATTCAATTTAACATTTTGCACTTTGCTTTTAAAACGAATGGAGATAAGGCAATTGATTTGTTGTTGAATGGTTCCGTTAAAACCGGAAATAGCGTAAATTAATTGATCTGGAATATTATCCTCTCTAACACACAAACTCTTTAATGCCTGAAAAACATCGTGGCTGCTGAGCTCGCGCAAATCAATTCGCTTCAGCATGGTGTCATCCATCATTTTATTTGATTTGCTAACATCCTTATTCGGATAACTGCATCCTAACAGAACCAACTTTGAGGAGGATACGAAATGTCTTATTGCATCAAAAATAAAATTGGTGTGCCTTTTGGCTTTCCTGTATAAAAACTGAATATTATCAATAGCAATAGCATCAAAGGATTTAAAGTGATTTATTATTTTCAATTTATCCGATTCCGTTTTTAATTTTTTAGTCAAATACATCATCCACCGGGAGGTGATGTACATTACTTTTTTATTTTGATCCGCCAGCTCATTGCAGATGGCATTCAAAAGATGTGTAACACCACTTCCACTAATCCCGGAAATTACCATAGAAGAAATTTGGCCACCGGTAATTTGAGATTTTAAAGCACTGATATTTGCATCACAATTGAAGTAGTTGCCGAAATTATAAATCTTGCGAGGTGTGAAATTCTGTTCGTAAAAAAAATCCATTTTCAATTCGTTTTAGAACAGAAAAGTAGTTAAAAAAAATGGCTTAAATTGTTTTGTGAATAAAAAAATTTAGATGCCCTTTAAGGGGGGGCAACCACTATACAACACTGTGCCAATCGAAGACAAGCACGGTTTCTTGAAGTCAATATTTCCAGGGTGTTTAACTGCTACAATTGAGGGTTATCGAACACCTACAATCAACAAACTTGTTTCTGCGAACAGCTTATCCATATTGCCATTGCTACGTATTGAAAGTGAAAGGGGACTTCCCCTTTCAGGAAAATCCCCCATTCGGGTGGCCAATGGGGCTCGAACCCACGACCCTCGGTACCACAAACCGATATTCTAACCAACTGAACTATGGCCACCATAATAATTAAGGATACAAAGATACTGTTTTTTATAATTTTTTTTAAAAAAAATATATAAATAATTACGTACTGCCTTTTATCATTAAAATAAAAGGAATTTATTGTCTGTCCATATAGTCGAGATTCTGAACTATAATTTATCCGTCCGAAGCTTTCTTAGTTTTGAAAATCAACAGGTTACATTGGTAAATGAATGGTTTTTAAAATAAGAATAACGAAAAATCGGATATTATAGACAGACTCTAATTATACAATATAAAATCTTCCATAGTCCAGTTCCTTTAATTGTCGATAATTTTGCATCATTATTATATTTATTACAGCAAATAAAAACAACTTCCATCTTTTTGAAAAAAAAATCTTTTAAAGATTATAAATTAATAAAAAAAACTATTACTAACTTTGACATCTATTTAATCGTACGATAATTTTATGGAAAACAATTCTAAAAAATCAATAATAACATGGCTTTTTGTCGGATGTTTTTTAATTTATTTAATGGTAGTTATTGGAGGTATCACAAGGCTTACTCATTCAGGATTATCGATGGTAGAATGGAATATGATAATTGGCTCTATGCCTCCAATTTCAGATGCCGATTGGCTAATACCTTTTGAAAAATATAAATTATCTCCTGAATATACCATAATTAACAATCAATTTTCTTTAGAAGAATTCAAGCAAATATACTGGTGGGAATTTATTCATCGAATGGTAGGCCGAATAATTGGTGTTATTTTCATTGTTCCTTTTTTATATTTTCTAATAATGAAAAAATTTGACAAAGCATTTTTAAATAAAATGATAATACTTCTTTCTCTTGGTGCCTTTCAAGGTTTTTTGGGCTGGTTTATGGTAAAAAGTGGATTGCAGAAGGAACCGCAGGTTAGCCATTACAGACTAGCAGCGCATCTCATTAGCGCTTTTACTGTATTTGGTTTTACATTTTGGTATGCCCTGGACCTGCTTTATCCAAATAATATTGAAGAAAATAAATTGAGTAAAAAAGTGAAACTTATTAGCAAAATTGCATTGGCTTTTATTGTATTACAAATTATTTTTGGAGCGTTTGTTGCTGGATTAAAAGCTGGATTATTTTATAATACCTTTCCAAGAATGGGCACATCTTTTTTTCCAGATACAATATTATCCTACCCTTCTTTTTGGAAAAACATTTTTGAAAATCCTGCTGGAGTGCAATTTATACACCGATACCTTGCTTATATAATTGTTGTATTAATTGTTTTTTTATGGGAAAAATCTCGAAAAATAGAACTTACCGCCTTACAACGTAAAACATCTAATTTGATGCTTATTGTAATTTTCATTCAATTCCTATTGGGTATTATTACTTTGCTTTATCAAGTACCAATATCAATGGGCGTATTACATCAAACAGGAGCATTTGTTTTGTTTGCATCCATTTTATTTTTTATGCACAGCCTAGGGAAAACATCGGCAATTCAACATCAACAGCAATAATATCAGCTTGCCTCCCTTTCGTTTTTCCATTCAAAAGTTGAAATAAATTGATATATGTCTTTTTTTATAAATTCTAAAACGGGTGCAATAGAATCGTTATTTGGTATGGCGTTAAAATACATTGCTCCACGTAAAAAATGATGTAAGCTATCAGTTAAAAAAAACTGAATTGGTGAAGCAGCATTCCCTTTTATTTCATAAATTAACCCATAAACCTTATCCTTATCTTTCGATATTAAATGCTCTTCAATACCCGATGCCTTTATCTGATGCTTCGATGCAAGAGTATAAGTATCTTCTAAGTACTCTTTAATATTACCATTTACAGGCTTATAACTCAAATGCAAAGTACCATTAAAGCTAGGAAAATTCAAATTTAACCAACAGGGCTCGGCTTTATAATGATTATCCTTTTCCATTCTAGAATAATTAGGGATTTCAACAGTAAATGGACAAACAGAATCATACTTTATATATTTTTTTTCTGGAAATGTAATGCGAAAATAGGAGCTGGGTTTAGGCGCAAAAGTCGATTCTTCATCACTGTTGCAGGAGGGAGAAAAAATTAAAAAAGAAAAAGAAAAAAAAATAATACAGCAATACTTTTTCATGGGACTTCCTCTAAATGTTACAATTATACTCCGCATAAAAATATTAAACTTGCAAATCCTCTTAAACAAAGAAATACTTGTTAATCCTTCTTCAAGATTCTTTTTTATCTACCGTTATTTTTACCCTTTTAATTTTACGGTTGTCGGCCGACTCAATTGTGAAAATTAAATTTTTAAATAGAATTTTTTCATTCTTTACTGGTATCCTTCCCTCAATTTCAATTATTAATCCAGCTAATGTGTCTGCCTCCCCCTTAACATCTTCGAATTCTTCTCCATCAATTTCAATAATTCGATATACATCATTCAAATGTGCTTTACCTTCAAATACAAAATTATTATCGTCTAATTTTGAATATGTTAAATCATCATCATCAAATTCATCATTTATCTCACCTATTATTTCTTCTATCACATCTTCTAATGAAACAATTCCTGAAGTACCGCCATATTCATCAACTACTATTGCCAAATGGATTTTTTTATACTGAAATTCCCGCAATAAATCATCAATCTTTTTATTTTCAGGGACATAAAATGGAGGCCTAATTGTATCTTGCCACTTATAATTATCCTCCTTATTCAAAAATTGCAAAAGATCTTTTGTATAAAGTACTCCTGTAATATTATCTAATGTTTCTTTATAAATTGGCACACGGGAAAAACCGTATTTTGTAATATCCTCTATCAATTTTTTATAACCTGTCTCATAATCAAGAGCTGTTATATCTATTCGCGGTTTCATTATTTGCTTTACATCTGTATTGCCAAATTTTACAATACCTTGAAGAATTTTATGATCCTCTACAGGCATGTCTTCATTATTTGTCAAATCCAATGCTTGTGATAATTCATCTATGGAAATATTATGTGTTTTAGGTTTTATAAGCCTATCCAATAAGGAGGTTGAAAATATTAAAAAAGTGCTAATTGGATAAAATAAACCTTGAAGAAATTGTACAAAATAAACCAGAATGCGTGCGACTTTTAAAGCATTTTGAGTGGCATAAATTTTCGGCGTTACTTCGCCAACCAATAAAATTAAAAATGTTATTAACACTACCTGTATTATAAATCCTAATACCGGACTATGTGAAAAGTCAAACAAGCCTTCCTCACCAAAAATAAATGTAGAATTTAATATTACTATCGCTATGGCAAGAAAATTAACACTTATCAAAAGTGTTGCTAATAAAACTTTTGGAGCTGCTATAAAGGACAATATTTTCTCATCCGTTTTTGTTTCAGAAGTTTTCAACTCCTCCATGTCAGAAGGAGAGAGTGAAAAAAAAGCAGATTCAGCCGCCGAAACTAAAGCAATTAAAATCAACAATATTAATATTACTAAAATCGCTAATAAAATACTAGTAGATATGGATTTTAAAATAAAAATTAATGGCAGCCATAAAATACAAAAATCAATACAACTAGAGGTTTCCAATATTATCAGTTTTTATTCAATTATATTTAAAAAAAAAATGTTGTCAAGATTCTATTATAAAAAAATGTGTTGTAAATGTAATAATTTGGAATATATATTAAAGGCAATAAAATTATTTTACCAGCATTTTAATCTTTAAAGTTAATATTAAAAAAATCAAATTTCTTTTGTTAATTTTAAAATGGCAAATCATCGCCTGTTTTACTTGAAATATTACCAGCTTCATTAATATTTGTTGCCACAATACTTTCTTTTTTATTTAAAATTGTAAACGTATCACCCACTATTTCAGTAATATAACGTTTGTGGCCATCTTTATCATCCCATGAGCGTGTTCGTAATTTACCTTCTACATATATTGTCATGCCTTTTTTAAGGTGTTTTTCGGCAAAATCTGCCATTCCTCGCCACACAACTATATTGTGCCACTCTGTTTGTTCTATTCGCTGCCCTAACTTATCTTTATATGCTTCTGTAGTTGCCAATGAAAAATGAGCCACAGCCGAACCGCCTTCGAAATGTCGAATCTCTGGATCTTTACCCAAATTCCCTACTAATATTACTTTATTTAATGCTACCATAAATTTTAATATTAAAACTATTCGAAATACAAATTTAACGATTTATATATTTATAAAACTAAACTATTGTTTCTAATTTAATAATATTATTGGCAAACAAGTAAAGCTTTCAAAATAATTTCGACAAGACAGATATATTAATAAAAAACAGATAATTTCATTTTTTTTGCAAAAAATATCCTTATGAAAACGCGCGGGTGGAAGGTACAAAAGCGATGCAGGGTTGCTAGGTGGGGAGGAATCGTTTGTTCGTATTTTTTTTTTCTTTTGTATCAAGACAAAAGAAAAACACACAGTTGTTGAACCATTTAATTTGCGGATTTATTTCGAAAACTTCACTAATTGGAATATTGATACTGGTTTAATGAACAATTTAACCAAAATAAAAAATTATACCTTTAAGATCTCAAGCCTCCAATTAGAAAATATCGAATGATAATTTTTTATTCTTGCCTAAACATTTGAATATTTTTTTTATACATTTGAATTAATAATTACACATTAGTAAAGCTTTCAAAATAATTTCGACAATATATATATATTAATAAAAACTGATGATTTCATTTTTTTGCAAAAAATATCCTTATGAAAACGCGCGGGTGGAAGGTACAAAAGCGATGCAGGGTTGCCAGGTGAAGCTCTATTTAAATTCCCTTTAATTAAAACTGAAATAAAAAATTAATTAAATAATAAATTAAACTATCTAAACAAAAAAAAATTATAAAAATGAAAATTAAATTTATATTGGCAGCAATAATATTTATTGTTTTAATAGCTTTTAAAACTGATAAATTTGCGTTTAAAATTTACAACGCAAATGGTAAAGAAAGCAATTATGAACAATTATTAAAAGCCGCTCAAAATGCTGATATCATATTATTTGGCGAGGAACACGACAATCCTATTTGTCATTGGTTGCAACTGGAACTCACAAAGGATTTATTCGAAATTAAAAAAGACAAATTAATATTGGGTGCCGAAATGTTTGAAGCCGATGACCAAATTGCTTTAACGGAATATATTAATGGGAAACATTCTGATAAAACATTTAAGGAAGAAGTGAAATTATGGCAAAATTTTAAAACAGATTATAAACCTCTTCTCGACTTTGCTAAAAATAATCATCTGGAATTTATTGCTGCAAATATTCCAAGACGGTATGCTAATTTAGTTTACAACAAAGGAATTGAAAAACTTGATAGCTTAGATCCTGAAGCAAAAAAATGGATATGCCCGCTACCAATGAAATACGATGCTGATTTAAAATGTTATAAAGAAATTTATGAAGCGGCGGGCGGCCATGGTGGGCAAAATTTACCCAAATCTCAAGCTATAAAAGATGCTACAATGGCTTTTTTTATTTTAAAAAACTGGACAAAGGAAAAAATATTTATTCATTTTAATGGTACTTATCACAGTAATTATCACCAAGGAATAGAATGGTATCTCAAACAAGAAAATCCAAAATTGAAAATCATTACTATTGCTGCTACCAGCCAATTAGCTATAGATACCCTTGCTCTATCTACTATTAATTTAGCAGATTTTATTATTTGTACTCCTGAGTCAATGACAAAAACGTATTGAATTTTATAACAAATATTCTTTTATAAAATCCCCATTCCTTGCCTTAATATGCTAAAGTCTCCATTCGTGCAATCTACTACTGTTGAAGCTTGATTATTGCCATAACCTCCAGCAATAACAATATCTACAAGATCTTTATACTTTTCGTGAATCAATACTGGGTCGGTTGTATATTCTATTATTTCATCGTCGTCATGCACTGAGGTACTCATAATAGGATTACCTAATTGTTTTACTATCTCCAAACAAATAGCATTATCAGGAATACGAATACCAACAGATTTTTTTTTGCTTCTAAATAATTTTGGTACATTATTATTTGCTTCAAGAATAAAGGTAAATGGACCCGGAAGCGACTTTTTTATGACCTTATAGGTTGCAGTATTTATTGGCTTCGTATATGCCGAAAGATGACTTAAATCAGAACAGATAAATGAAAAATTTGCTTTTTCAGGATCAATTCCTTTTATCTTACAAACACGCTCTACAGCTCTTTGTTTATTTATATCACACCCTATTCCATAAATTGTATCCGTTGGATATATAACCAAACCTCCATTACGCAAGCATTCTACTACTTTTGCAATTTCATCGTAATTTGGTTTATCAGGATTAATACGCAGCAGCATAATAAAAATAAAGTAACATGTGCAAATAAAAAATATTTAAATAAATACAATCGATTTTTTATTTTTTAGCATCTGCTAAAAATTGCGCTAAACCAATGTCTGTTAAAGGATGTTTTAATAAGGAAAGAATTACATTTAATGGACATGTAACTACATCTGCTCCTATTGTTGCACATTCAATAATATGCATTGGATGACGAACAGATGCTGCTAATATTTTAGTACTATATCCATAATTATCATAAATAATGCGTATATCTTCGATAAGTCTTAAACCATCCGTGGATACATCATCTAGTCGGCCAACAAATGGTGATACATATGTAGCTCCTGCTTTAGCTGCTAATAAAGCTTGTCCGGCAGAAAATACTAAGGTGCAATTTGTCCTTATTCCTTTTCCAGAAAAATATTTTATTGCCTTTATCCCTTCCTTTATCATTGGCACCTTCACTACAATTTGTTTATGCAGCTTTGCCAAACGCTCGCCTTCTTTTACCATGCCAGAAAAATCAGTGGCTATTACTTCTGCACTTACATCTCCATCCACAATTTTGCAAATATCTACATAATGTTTCAAAATGTTTTTCTCCCCTTTTATACCCTCTTTTGCCATTAAGGAAGGGTTAGTTGTTACCCCATCAAGTACGCCAAGATCTTGAGCTTCTTTAATTTGTGCTAGATTTGCTGTGTCAATAAAAAATTCCATAATATATATATTTAAAATATCCTCAACTGCTCTATAATATTAGCCTCCTGGTGATAGTTTGGTATAAAAATATTTAATAAAATAATATTTTTATACCAATGAATAAAAATAATTTGATTCCTTTTTTTTACAAAAATAAGGGGTAAGCTACTCATATCGCACCGCTCAACCTATTACCTTTGCTTACTTCCGTACCTGGAGGGTTTTAGGGAGCTGGTCGTATAAGACTTACCCCACCGCAAAAGTATAATTTTTTTTTGATTTAACAATTCCTTTTCTTTTTTCTTTTAATTATAAAAATACGTTAATCGGCATTGGTGTTAAAAATTAAAAATGCCGCTATTTTTAAAATTCCATTTCTTTTTTATTCTATTTGAAGACATATAAAATGCCATTACTATTAAAGGGGGTGAGGAGTTTAAATAAGCGGGATTATAAATCCCTTGCTCTTTGGCTCGGGATTACAAATCTCGAACAGCGGAACGGGACATCATATGCCAACTAGCGAGGGAAAATCGGGATGATTAAAAATCCTTGGCGCTTTGGCCGGGATTACAAATCCCGACCAGCGGGGAGCGGGTTATAATTGTTTTATTATTTCTTTTCACAATATTTTTTCGTCTATTGCCTGAACAAAATAATTGATTTTAGTATTCTTTTACCATAGTTACTAAAGGGATATGAAATTATCCTTTGAAATAGGATAAAAGTTCATTAGGGCAAGAAGGCAAGTCCTAAATGCAGAAATGAGTTATTACTGGTTGAAAGTTGAGGTTACTGTTCCGAACCAAAAATAATCATTAAACTCCCTTATCAGTCGAACTTCTGTAGTATGCCCATCTCCAGCATAATAAGGGTCGCCAAACATGCAATTAATAAACACAAGGTTTTGAGCATTCGTATAAACAACAGTTATGCCTGCTGCAAGATTATTTAACGCTACATTTACGTTGGCCCCTGAGGAACTTACTCCAGTGCAATTGCATACCTGCAGTGAGTTGGTTCCTGACCTGTTAATTTGGAATCCTCCATTTGAACCATTACGCTCAAAAGTAAGAGTTGAAGTCCTTGCAGCAATACTTCCTGCACTAGTATTAGTTGTATATAACCTGCGAATAACAATACCACCATCTGAGTTATTAGGGTATTGTGGGGTCTCCGAAGTTCCAGTTTCAGAACCCATCCTTACGAGTCCGTTCACGTGAAGCTTGGCAACTGGAGTAGCTGTTCCTATACCTACGTTTCCGGTGCTTCCTTTTATGAACATACCATTTCCTCCACCACGCCATGAAAAATTATAGTTATATCTATTAGCTAATAAATTACCAGGTGCAGGAGCTTCGAATAATAAACCATAGGTAGCATCTACATAGGTTGTAAAGCGCTGATACGTTGATCCGTCAAGTCCAGTTCCATAAAGCCCTAACACACCACCTCCTCCTGAAATTGTTACTTTTTCTGTTGGCACCGCTGTTCCAATCCCTACATTAGTACCATTATCAAAAGTGGCTCCAATGCCAAGTGCAGTTGCTGAAGTCCACCGGGCAAGATAGTTAGTTGTTCCGGTTCCCGCTAATTTATTATTAAAAGTATTCCAATCGGTAGAAGAAAGAAAGCCATTGGCAGCAGTTCCCGCCTGAGTGATTGAAATAGCAGGTGTATTACCACCACTCGAAACTATTGGAGCGGTGCCGGTAACAGAAGTTAAAGATCCTCCTGTAGTTGGTGTTGTCCAAGTAGCTAAGCCAAGGGCATCAGAAGTTAATACTTTACCTGCACCAGGCGCTCCACCTGTTATTTTTATTTGGCCCGCTATTTCTAATTTAGCTCCTGGAGTTGTTGTACCAATACCAACATTGCCCGTGCCTTCT
>CAMBDK010000104.1 GCA_945865315.1 Chitinophaga pinensis
AAAAGGACCTTTTTTTAGTGAACGAGCCATTTTTTTATTGTTTTTTAGTTGTGACCTCCTTTAAATTAATAAAGAAACCATTAAACTAGTTAAATTATTTTTTTCTACCTTCTATAATGTATTTATTGGAAGCTTTTTTAGGATAACGCGTTTTGTAACCTTTAGAAGGCAAACCTTTGCGTGAGCGAGGGTGTCCACCAGAAGCTCTACCTTCACCACCACCCATAGGATGATCCACAGGATTCATTGCAACTGGACGAGTTCTAGGTCTGCGTCCTTGCCAGCGGGTACGACCAGCTTTACCACTAATTTCTAAGTTATGGTCAGCATTAGAAACAGCACCAATAGTAGCCATACAAGTAACTAAAATCATGCGGGTTTCACCAGAAGGCATTTTGATAATAGCGTATTTGCCATCTCTAGCACTTAATTGTGCTGAAGAACCAGCACTACGAGCCATAATAGCACCTTGTCCAGGGCGTAATTCAATGTTGTGGATAATTGTACCTAAAGGGATATCAGAAAGGTACATTGCATTTCCAATATTAGGTAATGCATCTTTACCAGAAAGTAATTTTTGCCCAACTGTTAAACCGGTGGGAGCAACAATATAACGTTTTTCACCATCGGCATAAACAACTAAAGCAATACGAGCAGTACGATTTGGATCATACTCAATAGTTTTTACAGTTGCAGGAACACCATTTTTATCTCTTTTAAAATCAATAATACGATACTGTTGTTTATGACCACCACCAATATATCGAATTGTCATTTTACCAGTATTATCTCTACCACCAGATTTTTTAACCGGTACTAGTAAACTTTTTTCTGGTTTACCTGTAGTAATATCAGCATTATCGCTAACTAATTTAAAACGTTGCCCTGGTGTTAAGGGTCTGAATTTTTTTAAAGCCATCTCAGTTTATTTTATTATCACCCCGACTGCTCGGGGTATAGTTACTTTTAATTAAATGCTAGCGTAAAAATCAATTGTTTCTCCTTTTTTTAGAGTAACAAGAGCTCTTTTATGTTTATTTGTTCTACCAACTGCAACTCCTTGAGTAGTATTGCGAGTTTTAATTTTACCTACATAATTTTGTGTTTTAACTGAATCAACAGTAACACTATAAAGTTTTTCAACAGCATTTTTGACTTGTACTTTATTAGCATCTTTGCTAACAACAAATCCATAGCGATTAAATTTATCGCCCTGTGCTGTCATTTTTTCGGATATAACCGGTTTTATTATTACACTCATTTTTTCTAAATTAATATTTTAATAATTTGACAATTTGAAAACATTTGAAAATTGATTATCACTTTTAAAATAACCAAAAAACTAATTTTTAACAAATATAATTTATTAATTACTTAATAAATTTTCAATTTCTTTTACTGAACTTTCTAAAAGCAAAAGGTTATTTGCATTCAAAATATCGTAAGTGTTTAAATCCGAAGCAGTTACAACTTTAGTGTTATTTAAATTTCGGGAAGACAAATATATGTTTTTATTTGATGCGCCCAACACTAATAAAGTTTTTTTATCTGAAAACTTTAAATTGTTTATTAAATCGACATATTTTTGTGTTTTTGGAGTTTCAAAAACAAAATCTTCTAAAATAGTAATATTATTTTCTTTTGCTTTATAAGTCAAAGCTGAAATACGTGCTAAACGTTTCAATTTTTTATTCAATTTAAATGAATAATCCCTAGGGCGAGGGCCGAATGCTCTACCACCACCAACTCTAGTAGGAGATTTATCATTACCAGCACGGGCACCACCAGTACCTTTTTGTTTTTTTAATTTTTTTGAGGAGCCTCTTACTTCAGCTCTTTCTTTTGACTTATGCGTACCTTGTCTTTTATTTGCTAAATGTTGTTTAACATCCAAATAAATGGCATGATCATTTGGGTCGATGGCAAAAATTGCATCATCTAGGCTAACCTTTTTTGCAGTAGCTTTACCGCTTATATTTATTACTGATACTTCCATTAGTATGATTATTTTCGGATAAATGTTTATTTTTCGATAGTAATGTATGATCCCTTCGCACCAGCAATAGAACCTTTAATGATTATAAGATTTTTTTCAGGAATCACTTTAATCACTTCTAAATTTTGGATGGTAACACGTCCACCACCAGTTCTTCCGCCCATTCTCATTCCTTTAAATACGCGAGAAGGCCATGAAGAAGCTCCTAAGGAACCTGGAGCACGCAAACGATCGTGCTGACCATGAGTAGTACCACCTACACCACTAAAACCATGACGTTTAACAACACCTTGAAAACCTTTACCTTTAGAATTTCCGGAGATATCAACAAAATCACCTTCAACAAATAAATCTACAGTAACAGCTTCGCCAATATTTTTTTCGATTTCAAAATTATTGAATTCAACAATTTTGCGTTTAGGAGTAGTACCTGCTTTTGCAAAATGACCTTTCATGGCAGAAGAAGTATTTTTTTCTTTCTTTTCATCAAAAGCTAATTGCACTGCTACGTAACCGTCTTTCTCCAAGGTTTTTACTTGCGTAACTACGCAAGGACCGGCCTCAATAACTGTGCATGGCATATATTTGCCATTGGCACTGAAGACACTAGTCATTCCAACTTTTTTACCTATTATTCCAGACATTATTTATATTTATTTGAATTATAACTTATTTTTATTTTCTATTTTTATTGCAAAAACTGCAAAGTAACAGTTTAAGTAACACACCTTAACTACTTGATTATTAAGAAGCTTTTATTTCCACTTCGACACCACTAGGCAACTCAAATTTCATAAGTGCCTCAACAGTTTTAGAAGTTGAATTATAAATAAACAACAATCTTTTGTAGGAACATAACTGAAATTGTTCACGCGCTTTTTTATTAACATGTGGCGAACGCAAAACAGTATATATTTTTTTGTGTGTTGGCAATGGAATAGGCCCGCTAACTAAAGCACCAGTTAATTTAATAGTTTTAACAATTTTTTCTGCAGACTTGTCAACTAAGTTGAAGTCGTAAGATTTTAATTTAATTCTAATTTTTTGGCTCATGGTTTTATTATAAAGAACGATTATATATTATACTTTTTCTGTTTTTCCTTTTGCTTTAGCAATAACTTCATCAGAAGTACTGCGAGGCGCTTCAGCATAATGCGAAAATTCCATTGTTGAAGTAGCACGTCCCGAAGTAATTGTACGTAAAGTTGTAACATATCCAAACATTTCAGACAAAGGCACTTTAGCCTTAATTACCTGTGATCCGGCTCTTGTATCCATCCCTTCAATCATCCCTCTGCGTTTATTTAAGTCACCAACAACATCACCCATATTATGTTCAGGAGTAAGAACTTCTACTTTCATAATAGGCTCTAATAAGACAGGTTTTGCTTTTGGCAAAGCTTCACGGAAAGCGGAGCGTGCACAAATTTCAAAAGATAATGCATCGGAATCGACATTGTGGTAAGAACCGTCTAACAATCTAACTTTTAGAGTATCAACAGGATAACCGGCTAATACACCGTTAACCATTGCAGCCCTAAAGCCTTTTTCAACAGCGGGTATAAATTCACGAGGGATGTTACCACCAGAGATTTCATTGATAAACTGCAATCCACCAGCCTTGGTAGAAGTATCAAAATCAGTATCTACAGGAGAAATAACAACTGAAATATCAGCAAATTTACCACGACCACCACTTTGTTTTTTATAAAGTTCGCGGTGAGAAATGGTACCATTAATAGTTTCCTTGTAGGATACCTGAGGCGGCCCTTGGTTACATTCAACTTTAAACTCACGTTTTAAGCGGTCGAGAATAATTTCCAGGTGTAATTCACCCATTCCAGAAATAATAGTTTGACCACTATCCTGATCTGTTTTCACACGGAAAGTAGGATCTTCTTCAGCAAGTTTTGCCAAAGACATACCTAATTTATCTAAATCCGCTTGTGTTTTAGGCTCAATAGCCACACCAATTACAGGTTCAGGGAAATTCATTGATTCAAGAACAATAGGATGCTTTTCATCACAAAGTGTATCGCCAGTTTTAATATCTTTAAAACCAACAGCAGCACCAATATCTCCAGCTTCAATAGCATCAATTGCATTTTGTTTATTAGCGTGCATCTGGAAAATACGTGAAATACGTTCTTTGTTACCGCTACGGGTATTCAAAACATAAGAACCTGCATCTAAACGACCGGCATAAACGCGAAAAAAGCACAAACGACCAACAAAAGGATCCGTTGCAATTTTAAATGCCAAAGCAGTAAAAGGTTCTTTAATATCTGGTTTACGTGAAATTTCTTCACCAGTATCGGGATGCGTTCCAATAGTACTTTCTTTATCCATTGGGCTAGGCATTAATTCCATCACCAAGTCCAACATTGTTTGAACACCTTTATTTTTAAAAGCTGATCCACAAACCATAGGAACAATTTTGTTTGCGATACAAGCTTTACGAAGAGCTGTTAAAATCTCTAATTCAGAAATTGAAGCAGGATCTTCAAAGAATTTCTCCATTATAGCATCATCAAATTCGGAGATAGCTTCTAATAATTTTTCTCTCCATTCTTTAGCTTCCTCCAACATTTCGGCAGGAATAGGAATTTCTTTGTAAGTCATCCCTTGGTCATGCTCATTCCACTCAATACCGCGGAAGTTAATTAAATCAACGACACCAATAAAAGTTTCTTCGGCACCAATTGGCAATTGCAATGGAATTGGATTTCCACCCAAAACTTCTTTCACTTGCGCCACAACCTTTAAAAAGTCGGCACCAGAGCGGTCCATTTTATTTACAAATCCTATGCGGGTTACATTATAATTATTAGCTAAACGCCAGTTAGTTTCAGATTGTGGCTCAACACCATCAACAGCAGAAAACAAAAACACCAAACCATCAAGGATACGCAATGAGCGATTTACCTCAACAGTAAAGTCAACGTGGCCGGGAGTATCAATGATGTTTACTTTATATTGTTCATTTTTGTATTTCCAAAAACAAGTAGTAGCAGCAGAAGTGATTGTTATACCACGTTCTTGCTCTTGAACCATCCAATCCATAGTAGCAGCACCATCATGCACCTCACCAATTTTGTGATTAACACCGGTGTAATAGAGGATACGCTCGGTACAGGTGGTTTTACCTGCATCAATGTGAGCTGCAATACCAATATTTCTTGTATATCTTAAATCTGCCATTATATTATATTATATTCTAATTTCTAATTTTTAAATCTTAAACTTTAAATATAAGCTTTTAATTCTCTTAAAATCTAAAGTGAGAGAATGCTTTGTTAGCTTCAGCCATTTTATGAACGTCTTCTTTCTTTTTAAAAGCAGCACCTTCTTCTTTAGCACCAGCAATAATTTCACCAGCTAATTTAGCACTCATAGATTTTTCATTTCTTTTGCGTGCATATAATATCATCCACTTAATACCCATTGAAGTTTTTCTTTCGGGACGAATTTCAGATGGTATTTGAAAAGTAGCACCACCTACCCTACGACTGCGAACTTCAACAGCTGGAGTAATATTAGTTAATGCTTTTTTAAACATTTCTAAACCATCCTGTTCTGTTTTTTTCTTTATAATGTCAATAGCATCATAAAATATATCATATGATGTACTTTTTTTACCATCATACATTAGGTTGTTAACAAAACGAGTAACGAGCATGTCGTTAAACTTTGGGTCAGGTAGAAGGATTCTCTTTTTTGCTTTACTTTTTCTCATTGTAATTAAAAATTAATAAATTTCGAAAACGCATTTAAATAAATTTCCGAAACTGATTTGTTAAATTGCTAAATAGTTATTTAATGCAAATTATATTTTTGCTTATTTTTTCTTTGCTGGTGCTGCTGGTGCTGCACCTTTTGCACCTGGCTTAGGTTTTTTAGTACCATATTTAGATCTTCTTTGGTTACGACCAGCAACACCGGAAGTATCTAAAGCGCCACGAACGATATGGTAACGCACACCTGGTAAATCTTTAACTCTTCCACCACGAATTAAAACAATAGAGTGTTCTTGCAAGTTATGTCCTTCACCAGGAATATATGCATTCACCTCTTTTTTATTCGTTAAACGAACCCTAGCAACTTTTCTCATTGCAGAATTTGGTTTTTTAGGAGTAGTTGTGTAAACACGAATACAAACTCCCCTTTTTTGTGGACATGATTCTAGTGCCGCAGACTTACTTTTATTATCAGCTTTTTCTCTTCCTTTACGAACCAATTGGGATATAGTAGGCATTTTTTTTTGTATTAAATTTTTATCAATTTCTTTTGAAAATAATAGATATCCCCTTTTTTAGGGAGGGCAAAGATATAAATTATTTAATATAAACCATAATAGTTTTTAAAAATAATCGTTTTTTTGAATATTTAATCCTTTATACTCCTAAAACTGTAACAATAACTTAACAATAACTTAACATTTTGAGGTTAAAAGGGAGATACGTTTGTATCGGACAAAGTTTTATTAACTTTAAATTAACTCAAATGAATTATTTTAGAAACGTTTTGTTAACAAGTATTACTTGTTTAGGACTATTAAAAACAGGTATTGCACAGGAAGCAAAAAACGATAACAGTAAAACCCTTGCTTCAATTAAAGATTCTGTATTGGCAAACGTACCAGCAACGGAATTGAAAGCAACAACAAAACATTGGTATGAACAAATCGCATTAAGAGGTTATGCACAGGTACGATACAACCGGCTGTTAGAAACCAACGATAAATTAAAGTGCGAACAATGTGATAAATCATGGGGAGAGGATGGAGGTTTTTTTTTCAGGCGAATACGTTTGATATTCAGTGGTAACGTACATGATAGAGTGTATATTTATATACAACCCGATTTTGCTTCCTCCGCATCTTCTACAGGTTTGCATTTCGCACAAATACGTGATGCTTACTTTGATTTGTCGTTGGATAAAAAGAAAGAATTCCGCTTTCGTATCGGACAAAGTAAAGTGCCATTTGGTTTTGAAAATATGCAATCGAGTCAAAATCGTTTACCATTAGATAGAAATGATGCCTTAAATAGTGCAGTTTCAAACGAACGCGATATCGGAGTGTTTTTTTATTGGGCACCTGAAAAAACAAGAAAACTGTATACTTCCTTAGTGAATGATGGATTAAAAGGAAGCGGAGATTATGGTGTTTTTGGCATTGGGGCATTTAACGGGCAAACAGCCAACAAGCCGGAGGGAAATGATGATCCGCATATTGTAGCGCGCTTATCTTATCCATTGGAAATTAAGGGACAAATAATTGAAGCGGGTATTCAAGGATACAAAGGGCAATATGTAGTTGAAACGAGATCTACGGGAGTAAAAGGACCTAATAAAGATTTTTCATTTGTGGATGAGCGAGTTGCAGGTAGTTTTATAGTATATCCAAAGCCATTTGGTATTCAGGCTGAATATAATGTTGGTCGTGGCCCGGAATTTAATCCTGTAACTGATTCAATAGAAACTCGAAATTTAAAAGGTGGATATATAACGGCATCTTATCTTTTAAAATTAAAAAAACAAATTATCATCCCTTTTGTAAGGATACAATATTACGATGGTGGAAAAAAACATGAATTGGATGCGCGTAGCTATACTATTCAAGAATATGAATATGGTATTGAGTGGCAACCATTTAAAAACTTCGAACTGGTTGCAATGTACACTATGTCGGAACGAAGATTCGAAGATTATAAATTACAGAACAACAAACAAAAAGGGAATTTGCTTCGATTACAGGCACAATTTAATTTTTAAAATACAAAACAATATGCTATAAAATATCGATTTCATGTTTATAATCGAACTGCAAATCTTCGTGTAATTTTAAATAGTTAGTTTTTATTTTTTTTACTTCACGATTATATAGATTAGCGAGAACAGTATTAGTATCAATAGGTATAGCTGCCAGTTTAACTTTAGCGCAGAAATAAATTCTTAATTCAAGGTCTGTTTGTTTAAGTGATGAGTATTTACAATACCTATTAACAAATCTCAAAATTTTACGAAGTCCTTTTTTAGTGATGTAGGCATTACTTTTATTAATTTCTGAAAATAAAACATCTAAATCGGCTTTAATATTTTTTACAAATAATTTTTCATCCTGAGCATCGAAAAGCAAGTAGGAAAGTAATTCTTTATTTTCTTTTTTATATTTAACCAAACGAAGACAAATCTCTTTTAAATCTTTATTTTCAAGAACACTTAACTCCTTCTGAATTTCGTAAACGGAGGCTGTTTTCATATATTTTTAATTTACCTGAGTTATTTTATTTTTAACTATCATGGCACTCCCCTGCCAATCAGGCAATTCTATTAAGCTTTCTGGTATGGTAGGCAAAAATTCATCTAAAGCTCTTTTTATTCCATCCCATGTATGGTTATAATCATGAATAATAATAACACCTCCAGGAGAAAGTCTTTCATAAAAAAACTTCAAACCATGTAAAGTAGGTTTATATAAATCGGCATCCAGGTTAACGAATGAGAATTTAATATTTTTTAGCCCTGCTGCTGTATCAGGGAAATATCCGGGATAAAAAAATACATTAATCCCAGGATTTATGTATTTTTTTACTGATTGGAGGTTTGTATCTGAAAATTCATTGCTTGTATATTTCCCTCCTTTATTATTTTCATATTGCAAATCAATTTCATTAAATCCTTCAAAAGTATCGAAAAGATGAAGATTTCTGGAAGTATCCATTTCATAAATAAGTTTGGCTGTTTCACCTTTATGCACACCTAATTCGGCAAAATCTCCCTCAATATTTTCTTTTCGCAGGCGTTCGATTTGAAACCAAATAATATAAAATCGGATTTTATCATAGTAACGACTTTCTATTGATTTCAAGTTTTTTGAAACCTTTTTATTTTTTACCGCATTAAGCCATACATAAGGCTTAGGAGTAGGGTAATACCAAAATGTTTCTAAATATTTTAATCCAATAAAAAGAAGAAAAAAAATTAGAATTTGAGTTATAATATTGAAATAAAAGTCCATAAATTTATAGAGTTTATAAGCGGTAATTTCTTTAATTAATGAGAGAATACTGCTTCAAAAAATATACTAAAAGATATTATTAAGCTTAATGCTTCAAAGGCAATACTTTTTGAGCAAGGCTAATAACAATATAATAGTTAAAGCTAAAAATTGAGTGTTGTTTCTTCCAAATATTAATTGCACTTCGGTATTAGGGTGTTAAAAAGATTTAAACTTGAATCATAAAAAAGGGAAAGAGAAAGAAAATAATAAAAAAATTGAATATTATTTTAATTTTATACATACATTTTTGGGTTCCGTAAAGAAGTTAAAAGCTTCGAATCCACCTTCCCTGCCCACCCCTGAATTTTTCATTCCACCAAAAGGAGTTCTTAAATCTCGCACTAACCAGCAATTAATCCATACAATACCGGCATGCAACAAACCAGCAATACGGTGAGCCCTAGTAAGATTTTCGGTCCAAACTATAGCGGATAAGCCATATTGGGTAGAATTTGCATATTTTAAAACTTCCTCTTCCGTTTCAAAGGGAGTAAGCGTAACTACAGGGCCAAAAATTTCCTCTTGATTAGTTCTGCAATTATAAGCTAATCCTTCAATAATAGTAGGCTCTATGTAATATCCTAAAGCAAACTCTCCTTCTAAATTCACTTGATTACCGCCAATTAATATTTCACCACCCTCTTCTTTTGCTAAATTAATATAAGATAATATTTTATCCATGTGCTCCTTTGAAACTACAGCACCCAAATTAGAGGAATTATCTGCAGGATTTCCTACTTTTAAAGTTTTCACTTTTTCGATAAATCTAATTTTAAATTTTTCATAAATAGATTTTTCTATAAAAATGCGAGAGCCGCAAAGGCAAATTTGTCCTTGGTTTGCAAAAGATGAGTGCAGCGTAGTTTTTATTGCATTTTCAAAATCACAGTCTGAAAAAACAATATTTGGATTTTTCCCACCCAATTCAAGAGATATTTTTTTGAACATGGGAGCTGCTATGCGGGCAATTTCTGCGCCTGTTTTTGTTCCCCCAGTGAATGAAATTAATGGAATATTGGGGTGAGCAGTAATGGCAGCGCCTACTTTATGTCCGTAGCCATGTACTATATTTAATACACCTTTTGGCAAGCCTGCCTGCATACATAGTTCAGAAAGTAAATAGGCTGTCATTGGAGTAATTTCAGATGGTTTGGCAACCACACAATTCCCAGCAGCAATAGCAGGGGCAATTTTCCAGGTAAATAAATATAAAGGCAAGTTCCATGGGGAAATACAACCTGCTACACCAACCGGAGATCGCAGCGTGTAATTTATGGCAGTATCTTCCATAGCGTGACTTTCGGAAGCATAATGCAATATTGCAGTGGCATAGAAATGGAAATTGCTAGCAGCGCGAGGGATATCAATCATTTTTGCTAAGGCTACAGGTTTTCCATTATCAATAGATTCTGCAATTGCCAGGCGTTCCAAATTCTGTTCAATAAGTTCAGCAATTTTCAATAAAATACGAGAACGTACTTCTTTTGAAGTATTTGACCATTGGGGGAATGCTGCCAAAGCAGCCTCAGTAGCCATAGCAACATCCTTTTCATCAGAATCAGGAATTAAGGAATAAACCTTCCCCGTTGCGGGATTGTAATTGTCGATATATAATTTATCAATGGGTTCAATTAATTGCCCGTTGATATAATTTTTTATTTTTTGCATATAATTTGAGTATAACCAAAATTGCGTATAGTTATCAATGGTTCGGTAGTTTCCCCCCCCCTCTTTATTAGCGAGTATTTCAGAGGTCAACTGTAAATTTTGAAATCCTTGACAAAACCTTATCAACGCTAAAAAGTGTGAATTTAATAATTGTAATATAAATTAGCATTTTTTCTTTTGTCTTGATACAAAAGAAACAAAAAATCAAGACTTCAACTATTTACGATAAAAAATCTAAACGTCATTCATCCGAGCGGAAAAACTCGGCTGATAGATTATTGCAAACCTTTAACTTTCGTTTAGCCTCAGACAGTTTCCGCTCCTGCACAAGCCATCGCTTTGAATTACCTTTGATTTTTGAATCATCAATAGTTGATGTCGGTCATTTTAGTTTTAAATTAGCATCCCGCTTTAGTGCCTA
>CAMBDK010000105.1 GCA_945865315.1 Chitinophaga pinensis
AGCTCTTTTGCGCAGGAAAATAATAAAATTTCCAAAAAAAATCATGCAGTTGATTCCCTTTTGCTTCTTCTTAATACCTCTGGTGAGGATGAAGCTAAGGTGTTGAATTTAAATGCTTTAAGTCTAGAGTTGTACAAAGATCCAACTTCTTGTTCAATTCAGTATGCTGAAGAAGCCTTACAACTATCTCAGAAACTATCATTTAATGATGGAATATTAAAATCACTAATCAGTTTAGGCCTTGCTTATAAATTTAAAAATAATTTCGAGAAATCTATTGAGTTTTATTTGCAGGCTTTGAAAATTCAATATGAAAAAAATAATAAAAGTGAAATAATTACTACATTAACTGAAATTGCAGACTTATATAATAGCCAAAAAAATTATTTAAAATCTATTGAATATTATTCAAGCGCAATAAACTTAATAAAAGATTTATTAATTAAATCGGAGTCTTCTAATAACATCGCTGCTAAAAATATATTAATCTTTCAAGATGCTACACTTCATTATTCAATAGGACAAGTATATCAGATTCAAAACAAGTACGATATCTCGATAAAACATTTTGCCAAGGCTCTTAAGTTATTTGAAATTGTGAAAGATGAAAATAAAATTGCTGATGTTTCGGTGTCTATGGGTATTGTATTATATAGCAGAAGCAACAAGGTTAAAACCCAAACATTTTTGTTTAAAGATGGAAGCCAAGATGCGGCAGAATATTTATTAAATGGTGTAAAAATTTATAGGAAAAATAATAATAAAAATGGAATAATTAAAGCTAATAACCATTTAGCATATATTTATTCTGGCCAGGAAAAATTTGATTCAGCTCTTGAGGTTGCTTTTGAAGGTTTGAAATTAGCCGATGAAATAAATAACAGAGAGATGATTGTTTTTCTTAATGGAACAATAGGGGATGTTTATTTCTCACAAGGTAATAATGCTAAAGCCTTAGAATTTCTTAATAAATGTCTGGAAGGCGCTTTGGCTTTTAATAATAAAGTTTATTTGAGAGATCTTTATTTGAACATATCAAGTGTTTATTCAAAATGTGGAGATTATAAAAAAGCTTATAAGCTTCATACCTTATATTCGGCAATTTCTGACATTCTTAAAAAGGAACAAATGGGTGTTCATTTAATGGAAATAAATGCGAAGTATGATTTCGAAAAGAAAGTAAATGAAGCCAATAAAAGGGATGCCGAATTGTTAAAGGAACAAGAGGATTTGCGCATGCGGAAATTAAATACCATCAATTACATTATATACGCAGCAGCTTTAGCGGTAATTTTATTTTTTATTTTTATTATTTACCGTAATAACAAAAAAGTAATAATCAGATTCAAACTGCAGAAGCTTGAAATTGAAAAATCATATCAAAATATTGCTATTTTAAGTGAAATTGAGCAAGAAGTTACAGCATCCCTTTCTGTTGAAAAAATAATTGAAAAAGTTTATGAAAATATAAATAAATTAATGGTAGCAGATGTGTTTTGCATCGGCATCCCTAATAAAACAAAAAATACTATCGACTTTCCTAGTTTTATTGAGCATGGACAGAAATATAGTAGTTCATATGATTTAAATGATGATACACGATTACCTGTTTTATGTTTCAAAAATGGTCAGGAAATTTTTATTAATGATTTGAAAATGGAATTTCAGGAATATATTCCATTTATACCAACTCCTCTTGTTGGTGATTTACCCCAATCGCTCATATATTTGCCCTTAATTATAAAAGGGAAAATAATTGGAGTAATAAATGTTGAAAGTTTTACTAAACATTCTTATACGAAACGTCACCTTGATATGTTAAAAAATCTTGCTGTTTATATTGCTATTGCTCTCGAAAATGCTCAGTTATACGAAAATTTGGAGGAGAAAGTAAAGGAGCGCACTAAAGATGTAATTAAACAAAAAGAGGAAGTTGAGAAATCCTATGAAAACACAAAGCTCCTTAGTAATATCGGTAGAGAAATTACCTCTGTATTATCTGTTGAACAGATAACAAAAAAAGTATATGAAAATGTTAATAAATTGATGGATGCCTCTGTTTTTGGTGTTGGGATATTTAATGAAATTGAAAATAATATTGAATTTAAGGGCGTAATCGAAAAAGGGGTGGAATTGCCAAATCATTTTGAAGAGTTGAGCGAGGAAGGGCGCCCTACAATATTTTGCTTTAAACAACAAAAAGAATTATTCTCAAATAATTACAGAAAAGATTTTAACATTTACTTCCCTGATAAAATATATCCACCACCTACAGAAGGTGAAATGGTAGGGTCTGTTATTTATTTGCCACTCTCCACAAAAAACAAAAAAATAGGAGTTATTACAGTTCAAAGTTTTAAGGAAAACGCCTATTCCGAATACCATTTGGACATGCTTAGGAATTTGGCTGTTTACCTGGTTAGCGCATTAGAAAATGCGCACTTGTATAAAAACATGGAGGAGCTGGTCGAAAATAGAACTAAAGAAGTTATCTCACAAAAAGAAGAACTGGAAAGCTCTCGTAATAATATAAGCGTATTGAGTGAAATTGGGAAAGAACTTACTTCTTCATTAGATTTTGAGGGCATTTTCAGCAAACTGCACAAAAATATTAACCGTTTGATGGATGCTGGCACATTTGGGGTTCGTATTTTCCATGCCGATACCAATACAGTAGAAATCAAATATGAATTTGATAAAGGAATTAGAATTGCACCCTTTTCATTTTCAACCATTAACAGTGACAATTATTCTGTTTGGTGTATCAACAATAAAAAAGAAATATTTATCAATGATAATTTGACCGAATATAAAAATTACGTTAACAATATAGTAGTTATTACAGGTGAAATGACGCATTCACTTATGTTTTGCCCTATGATATTGAAGGATTTAGTAATAGGTGTTATCACAGTGCAGAGCTATGAAAAAAATAGTTATACAATGCACCACCTATCTATGTTAAGGACACTCGCAAACTATACTGCTATAGCTTATGAAAATGCCCAGCTGTATGTTGATTTAGAGAAAAAAATTGCTGACCGTACAGTGGAAGTGTTGAAGCAAAAAGAAGAGGTTGTGAAACATTATGAGAATACAAAATTACTCAGCAATATTGGTAGAGAAATTGCCTCTGTTTTATCCGTAGAAGAAATTTGCAATAAGGTATATGAAAACGTAAATAAGCTCATGGACGCCTCTGTTTTTGGTATAGGCGTATTTAATAAATCTAAAAACTCTCTTGATTTTATTGGGGTAATTGAAAAAGGAGAAAAATTGCCGAATCATTCTGTACCACTTTCTGATGAAAACAGACCGGCTATATTGTGTTTTACAAAACAACAAGAAATTATTATAAGTGATTTCCATAAAGAATATAGTTTGTATTTCCAAAATTCTAATGTCCCAGAACCTGCAGAAGGCATGCAATCGAATTCTTTAATTTATTTCCCCCTTGCTACTAAACAAATTTTTATTGGAGTAATTACTGTTCAAAGTTTTAATAAAAATGCATATTCCGAATACCAATTGGATATACTTCGGAATTTGGCTGTATACATAGTAAATGCTCTCGAAAATGCAAATCTCTATGAAAATATGGAGGAGGAGGTTAAAACCAGAACGCAAGAGCTTGTCAAACAAAAGGAAGAACTTGAAAAATCATATAAAAATATAAGCGTATTAAGTCAAATAGGGCGGGAGATAAGCTCTTCCCTATCAATTGAGAATATCATTGAAAAAGTATACCAAAATGTCAATAAATTAATGGACGCCTCCGTTTTTACAATTGGTATTTATAATGAAGAACTAAAACGTTTAGATTTTATTGGAACTATCGAATATGGTGAGAAAATACCAAATCAATCAGTAGATACAACCGTTAGCAATCGCCTGGCAAGTATATGTTTCAATGATCAAAAAGTTGTTTTTATAAATGATTATGAAACGGAGTATAAGATATATTTTAAAGAATATCCTCAACCAATTGCAGGCCTTGCATCTCATTCAATTATGTACATACCTCTAATAGCTAAAGGGAAAGCAATTGGTGTTATTACTGTGCAAAGTGTGCATAAAAACGCTTTTAGCACTTACCACTTAAATATTTTGCAAAGTACGGCCATTTATGCGGCTATCGCTATAGAAAATGCACAGCTATATGAAAGTTTAGAAGGGAAAGTTGTAAAACGAACAGAGGAGTTGTTTAAACAAAAAGAAGAACTTGAAAAAACTTACCAGAATACAAAACTACTCAGCGACATTGGTATGGAAATATCTTCGGTATTATCTGTAGAAGAAATTATCAAAAAAGCTTACGAAAAAGTAAATAAATTAATGGATGCATCAGCATTCGGTATTGGTATTTATGATGATCAGGAAAAATGTCTTAATTTTCCAGGGTTTATTGAAAAAGGAGAAAAGTTACCCTACTTTTTTATGGATTTAAAGGATGAATTCAGGCCCGCTGTTTGGTGTTTTAAAAAACAGCAACAAATATTTATTAATGATCTTAAAAAAGAATATAATAATTATTTCCCTGGGATGGATATCCCTGTGCCTAAAGAAGGGGAGCAGTCCGAGTCCATTATTTACCTGCCAATTTCAACGCCTAATAAATTTATTGGCGTTATTACTGTTCAGAGTTTTAAGCAAAATGCTTATTCCGATTACCAATTGAACATACTTAAAAATTTAGCTATTTTTATTGTTAATGGTATTGAAAATGCTCGTCTTTATGAAAATATGGAAGATGAAGTGAAATTACGTACCATTGAAATTGAGAATCAAAAAAATGAATTAGCAAGGCTTTCTATTGTAGCCAGCGAAACTGATAATGGCGTGTTAATATTTGCTGCAAATGGCGATATTGAGTGGGTAAATACTGCGTATACTCGCCTCCAAGGTTTTAGTTTGGAGGAGTTAAAACAAAGTGGAAATACCTTAGAAAAAAATAACAACAATCCAGAAATAAAAAACTTAATTAGTGATTGTATTAAATTCAAAAAAAGTTCTATTTATCAATCTTTAAATATTACTAAGGACGAAAAAAAAATATGGCTGCAAAGTTCCCTCACCCCTATTTTTGATGAAAATGGTGGATTGAAAAACTGGGTGATAATTGATACGGATGTTACGGCTCGTAAGATTGCCGAAGATGGTATTCGACTTCAAAACGAGAAAATTACAGATAGTATCAACTATGCAAAAAGTATTCAAGAAGCTATTCTTCTCCCTATTGAAGAAATAAAAATTCATCTGCCCGAAGCATTTATTTTATACAAACCTAAAGATATTGTAAGTGGTGATTTTTATTGGATTTATGAAGAAAATGGCAAGGTGTTTATTGCCGTTGCTGATTGCACTGGGCATGGTGTACCGGGTGCTTTTATGTCATTGCTGGGCAATAATTTCCTTAACGACATTGTGAAGGTGCAAGGTAAATCAGTTCCTTCCGAAATTTTGGATGAATTAAATGTGCAGGTTTTGAATAGCTTAAATCAAAAAAGTAATAACACATCCGTAAAATACGGAATGGATATCGCCCTTTTATGTTTCGATGCCCCTAATAAAAAAGTAAGCAATGGCAATGGAATTAATAAAGTGAAACCAAATATTGAAAATAAACAATTTAAAGTGCGCGATAGTTCTGCGCCACACAGCGCTGCTGATGGTGTAGGCACTTTGCAATTTGCTGGCGCCCATAGCCCCCTCCTTATTTATAGAGATGGGATATGTATTCCTATTAAAGGCGACCAACGCTCTATTGGAAGTTTTCAGAAAAATGAAGCGGAAGGCTTTACTAACCATAGTTTTCAGCTAATGAAAGGGGATATGTTATTTATTTTTTCCGATGGCTATGCCGATCAGATTGGTGGCAAGGAACATAAAAAAATATTTGCACAGCCTTTCAGGGAGCTCCTTAAATCTATTAGCCCACTTGAGGTTTCTGAGCAAAAGAAAACCCTTGATACTTTTATTACCGAATGGAGAGGCAATTTAAACCAAACAGATGATATTTTAGTTTTAGGATTTAGGGTTTAGTTTTGAATGTAATTTTGGTTTCACGCATCTAATTTCAGCATCTTTCAATTGAAAAGAGTAAGAATAATGTATCCTCCTTATTTTTAATTCTTTTTTTATTTTTTTAACATCCATAAATACTGTTATTGCCGCTATAATATAATTATTTGAGAAATAATTTAAAATCTATTTCAGGCTGAAAATATTTTAGAGCTTAATCTTGCAGCATGCTTTGGATACACTTTTTGGATAGCATTTTTGCCTTGGTGTTTTTTTAATATATCTTTTGTAATGACTAATAACTTTTCGAAATAGCAATAAATTTATGTTGGACGAAAAAAATATAACTAATAAAAGTAATATCAGGTCCGTAATAATAGCATCATCAGTAGGTACATTGATTGAATGGTATGATTTTTATATCTTCGGTAGCCTTGCTCTTGTAATTTCTACCAAATTTTTCCCTCAGGAAAACCCTACAGCAGCTTTTATTTCTACCCTAGCAACCTTTGCAGCGGGGTTTGTTGTTAGGCCTTTTGGCGCGCTCTTTTTTGGCCGATTAGGAGATTCTATTGGGAGGAAATATACATTTATGTTAACTTTATTGTTAATGGGTGGTTCTACTTTTTTAATAGGCTGTATTCCCGATTATAATTCTATTGGTTTTATGGCTCCGCTATTGGTATTGTTATTGCGACTTTTACAAGGCCTCGCTCTTGGTGGCGAATATGGCGGCGCTGCTACATATGTGGCGGAGCACGCTCCTAAAAACCAAAGAGGATATTATACATCATGGATCCAAACTACGGCTACTTTAGGTTTATTTCTTTCTTTAACGGTGATTTTAATTACCCGTTCGGTATTAGGGATTGAGAAATTTGAAGAATGGGGCTGGCGCATTCCCTTTTTAGTTTCTTCTATAATGCTTATCGTTTCCTATTTTATTCGAAAAAATATGCAGGAATCCCCTGTTTTTGCTAAAGTAAAGGCCGAAGGACAACTTTCCATTAATCCATTGAAAGAAAGTTTTGGAAATAAATACAATTTTAAATTTGTTTTACTCGCCCTTTTCGGCGCTGTAATGGGGCAAGGTGTGATATGGTATACGGGGCAGTTTTATGCCATGAGTTTTATTGGTAAAGTATGTTCTGTTAACAGCCAGCAAACAGATATGCTCATGGCTGTTGCATTATTATTGGGTACGCCATTTTTTATTTTTTTTGGTAAATTGTCTGATAAATTTGGAAGAAAAAAAATAATGATGTTAGGATTATTCCTTGCTATTATTTCTTATCGCCCAATTTATAGCAAAATGTATGCAGTAATTGATTGTACTTATAAAACCGAAATAGTGAATAATAATCTGGCGGATATAAAAACTAATGTGGTAGTTAATGCTATTGCCGACTCATTAATAACAAAAAAAATACATAAAGTGTTTAGCGATGGCACCAGCATGGATATTACCACTAAAACCAATATCTTTAAGGATAAAGCTAGGAAGCCATTTATCGACGAAAAAAAATCTATTCTCTTAAACTCCCCCAGTTTTTGGATAATTATTTTGCTGGTATTTGTGCAAATAATATTTGTTACAATGGTTTATGGACCTATTGCTGCATTTTTAGTGGAAATGTTCCCTGCAAAAATACGATATACTTCCATGTCCTTGCCCTATCACATTGGTAATGGCATATTTGGTGGCTTATTACCCATTGTAGCAACCTACCTGGTAAGCAATGCCAAAATAATGAATAACCCCGAATGGTATTTACAAGGGCTATGGTACCCTATAATAGTGGGTGCTATTTGCTTCCTTATTGGTGTTTTGTATTTGGATAAAAACGATAATAAAATTGATGATGAACTTTAAATTTTTAAAACTATGAAAAAATTTAAAAGATATTTAGGCCTATTTTGGATGGTATTAGCAATTGTTGTCGCTTATTTCAATTTATTTGAATTTGGTATTCCAAAATTACAATCCGGAAAACAAGAAGACCTTGTTTTTGGTATTATTTATTTATTTATCCTTAGCCCTATCATTGTAGGAGGCCTAATTACTTTTGGCTATTATGTTCTTTCTGGGGAATATGAGGATAAAACAAAATGAGATATCATTTTACTTTTTTAGAGCATAAGCAAGGTTTTTTTTAGGTGATATCTTATTAAGCTAGTATTAAATAAAAGCATGGCATTGCTTTTTTTTAACAGAACATAAAACCACCATTAGCCGTTTTATGTTCTGTTTTTGCAAATATATTTTGCTTTCTCAAATAAATACCAATCAGTTCCGGTGGTGCTTATAATTATTGCATGCTTCTTAGCTATCTAAAACTAATATACTTTCTCTTATTGCTTAGGGAGCTTAGGTAAAGCGCTGCTATAAACTATTTTTTCTTCTTCAGTTCTGCTATCTCTTTCTTCAAACTTTCTATCATTAATTGTTGCTCTTGTATTGCCTTTACCATGGGAGCCATTAAATCGTTATAACGCACACCATACATGCCTGCATCATCTTTTGAGATGATACCATTATTGCTTGCTCCTGCATCATTTAAAGCTTGTTCAAGCTCTTGCGCTATAAAACCATATTCTAGTTTTTTGCTTTCGTCATTATTTCTGAAATACGATACAGGACGCAGGGTGCTTATAAAATCTAAACCAAGCGCAATGTTTTGTATGCCCGATTTCCAACGTTTATCACTGGTAGTGGTCCAGTTTACTTGAATACCGGCATAAGTAACATCAGAATTACCTATGCGAACTTGGTTACTTGCAGTGCCGGAAGGAACCTGCGCGTCATTGCCAATTGCTGTATTATTATTCCCTGTGGTATTTAATTGCAATGCAAAATAACCACTTGCTGTATTATTATTTCCTGTGGTATTATTTTTTAGTGAAAAAGAACCATTTGCTGTGTTATATATTCCTGTGGTATTAAAAAACAATGCATAATGACCATCTGCTGTATTGAAATAGCCTGTGGAGTTATTAGCCAATGCAGCTCTGCCACTTGCTGTATTACTATATCCTGCTGTGTTATTTGCTAATGCTTCTTCACCATTTGCTGTATTTTCATCTCCTGTAGTGTTGTATTGCAATGCAGCATAACCGTTTGCTGTATTGCCACCTCCTGTGGTGTTTGAATAGAGTGCGTTGTTGCCATTTGCTGTATTAACATTCCCTGTGGTGTTTGAATTCAAAGCACTACGACCATTTGCTGTATTGCCAGCTCCTGTTGTATTTGAATTCAAAGCACTATAACCATCTGCTGTATTGCCACCTCCTGTTGTATTCGAGAGCAGTGCACTATGACCATTTGCTGTATTGTATTCTCCTGTTGTGTTTGAATATAAAGCACTATGACCATTTGCTGTATTGTAACTTGCTGTGGTGTTTGAATACAGTGCGTGTCTACCATTTGCTGTATTGTAATTCCCTGTGGTGTTTGAATTCAAAGCACTATGACCATTTGCTGTATTGCCAGCTCCAGTTGTATTTGAATTCAAAGCTCTATTACCATTTGCTGTATTAAAATTTCCTGTGGTGCTCAATTCCAAAGCATCATTACCATTGGCTGTATTCCCATCTCCTATGGTGTTTGAATACAATGCATGCCTACCATTGGCGGTATTATAACCTCCTGTGGTGTTGGAATATAATGCTTGCATACCATTGGCGGTATTATCAGATCCTGTGGTGTTGGAATACAATGCATTGGCTCCATTGGCTGTATTACCATATCCTGTGGTGTTGTCACCTAAAGCATACATACCATTTGCTGTATTTAAATTTCCTGTGGTGTTATTTAACAATGCATCAAAACCATTTGCTGTATTGCCAACTCCTGTGGTGTTGGAAAACAATGCTTGCATCCCATTTGCTGTATTGTTAGTTCCTGTGGTGTTATATTTTAATGCAAATACACCATTTGCTGTATTAGCATCTCCTGTGGTGTTCGAGTACAATGCATCATTACCATTTGCTGTATTGTAATTTCCTGTGGTGTTTGAATGCAATACATCGGATCCATTTGCTGTATTGGCATTCCCTGTGGTGTTAAAAGTCAATGCTCCCATACCATTTGCGGTATTGGCATTCCCTGTGGTGTTTGCGTACAATGCATCTACACCATTTGCTGTATTATTATATCCTGTGGTGTTTAAAAGCAATGCAAAACGACCATAGGCTGTATTTAAATTTCCTGTGGTATTGCTGCTCAATGCATTTAATCCATTTGCTGTATTGCCTACTCCTGTGGTGTTTGAATTACCGGCCTGATAGCCCCAAAATGTATTGCCTGATAAATGGTCTATTCTACCTGCTTTTTGGTTATTTACTCTAATATTAAAGGGGACATTATCGGTGGTTCCAATAAAATTAGCGCTATCTAAGGTGCCTGCATTACCAATTAATGCCCATGCATTGGCTGCTCCATCAGCTCCGTTATTACCTGTTGCACCAGTTGCTCCAGTTGCTCCAGTTGCACCAGTTGACCCTGTTGCACCAGTTGACCCTGTTGCACCAGCAATTCCACCAGTTCCGTTATTACCTGTTGGGCCAGTTGCACCAATTGTTCCACTAGCACTAAATAATGCATAAGGCACACTTATTAATTCGTTTGTTCCTGTAATGGTATAATTTGTTCCTCCTGTTGGGTCGGTTTCTGTTTTAATAAAATAAGGGCCGGCCGACCAGTCAATACCCGCAAATGTTCCGGTTACAGGAATACCAGCTCCAATTTCTAAACTTACCAAACCATTGGCGTTAGTGCTTGGTACTTGAGTTTCTACATACACCGCTGTGCCGGAGGAGGATCCTTGCAAAACACTAATTTTTATCCCTACCGGCGTAGATATAATTAAGGTATTACTACTGTTGCGTATTACGGCTTGAAAACTCATTTTTTGAGGCGCTTGCGCAAATGAACTTGCTGTAATAAAAATTAAGGTAGAAAGTGTAAGGATTTTTTTCATTTGTTTTGTTTTAATAATTTTTAATCAATTTTTGGTGTACTGGATTTATAAATAAAATAATTTTTAAAAGTTTTAATTCATAAATGAATTAATTAG
>CAMBDK010000106.1 GCA_945865315.1 Chitinophaga pinensis
AAATTTCAACGCTTATATTATTAGTAATATTACCTTTTATGGTGAATTCACAAATTCACGAATATTTATTTAATAATAACCTGAATGAAAAAAATGGCGGTCCTGCCTTAATACAAAAATTAGCATGTGGCGCAGCAGCAGGTAGTTACGGTATTGTAACTGCAAGCACTTCAGCTGGCCAGTGTCTTTTATCTGACGCTTATTGTTTTAATGACGGTGGAGGACTACAATATACAAACCCTGGTATAATTACAGGAACATATACCATTAATGTTTTTTTTAAATTCAGTAGTTTAGGGGGCTATGCAAGAGTAATAGATTTTTCAAACAGCGCTTCTGATGCCGGACTTTATTTTTTAGGAAACTGCATTAATTTTTATCCAAATGGTAACGTAGGGCCTTGTCCTTATTTTAATACCAGCACTTTTTATTTAATTACTTTCGTAAGAAATGGTTCCACAGGAATAATTACTGTATATGTGGATGGAGTATTTTTTGGAAGCTATACCGATTCTGCTAATTTATACAGTTCTGCAACTTCCTCAACACCTATCAACTTTTTTTTAGATGATATGTTGGTTCCTTGTGAAAACCAAGCGGGATGTGTTAAATATATTTCAGTTAGTCCAACTGCAATAAGCGCTTCTGATGTAGCCCTCTTATATGCTAATATTGATAACATAACACAATCTTCAATTATTCCACCGCCAATAGTAACGATGCCTACTTTAAATACACTTAATTGTATAAATCCTACATTAACATTAACTGCTACTGGTAACTCTGGAACAATTATTTGGAATGGAGGGGTTTTGTTTAATGCTATAAACGGTTCAACCATAAGTGCACCTAATACTTATATTGCAACCATTACAGATAATAACGGATGTATAGGGAAAGATACAATAATTGTTACTTCCAATACAAATACACCTGTTGTAACAACAAGTAGTAGTGGTATTTTTTCCTGCACTGTAAATGCTGTAATCATTACCGGAACAAGTGCAGGAAATAATATGGTATGGAATGGAGGAGCGCTTGTAAATGCAACGAATCCTGCAACTGTATATTCACCTGGAACCTATATCATAACTGTTACAGACCCTATCAATGGCTGCATTAATGCAGCTTCATTAACTGTTACTGCTGACACTAGCGCCCCCCCTTTAGTAACAGTAAACTCCGATACCATATGCACTGGGCAGACAGCTACACTTATTGCAAGCGGCGCAAATACTTATAGCTGGTCTACAGGAGAAATTACTGACAGTATAAATGTTTCTCCACTAAGCACTACTTCTTATACTGTTACAGGTGTTTCAGGTCAATGTTCAGGTACTGCTATAGCAACGGTTACAATAATACCTATTTTAGTAGCAGTAAACTCCGATACCATATGCACTGGGCAGATGGCTAACCTGATTGCAAGCGGCGCAAATGCCTATACCTGGTCGACAGGAGAAATTACTGGCAGCATAAATGTTTCTCCATTAAGCACTACTTCTTATACTGTTACAGGAGTTTCAGGTCAATGTTCTGATGCCGCTATTGCAACTGTAACAATAATACCTATTTTAGTAGCAGTAAACTCAGATACCATCTGCCCTGGACAGCCAGCTGCACTTATTGCAAGCGGTGCAAATGCCTATACCTGGTCGACAGGAGAAATTACTGGCAGCATAAATGTTTCTCCATTAAGCACTACTTCTTATACTGTTACAGGTGTTTCAGGCCAATGTTCGGATGCTGCTATTGCAACTGTAACAATAATACCTATTTTAGTAGCAGTAAACTCAGATACCATCTGCACTGGGCAGACAGCTGCACTTATTGCAAGCGGCGCAGCTTCCTATACGTGGTCGACAGGAGAAATTACTAGCAGCATAAATGTTTCTCCATTAAGCACTACTTCTTATACTGTTACAGGTGTTTCAGGTGAATGTTCTGATGCTGCTATTTCAACGCTTACAATTATACAAGGGATAACTGTAGATTCAGTTCTTACCTGCCTTGGTGTTCCTGCAATAATTACAGCAAGTGGCGCAACTAGTTATTTATGGTCAACAGGGGAAACTACAGCAAGTATTTTAATTAGTGGCACATCCTCCACCTATACAGTAATAGGAATAACCAGTGCTTGTGCCGATACAGCAGTATCTCTTGTAACAGCATCCCCACCGCCAAATGTATCTTTTTCTGCTGATATAACCAGTGGCTGTAATCCTTTTACTGTAAATTTTTTAGCCGACACAACAAATAATGCTGGAGCAACCTATTCATGGGATTTTGGACAGGGCTTCAGCTGGAGTGAAATTTACACAAGCCATACTTATTCTGTTGCGGGATGTCATACAGTTGCACTAACTGTTAGTTTCGGACAAGGTTGTACTTCAACAGATTCTATTTCTTGTATGATAAATGTATTTCCACAGCCCGAAGCAAATTTTAATATTTTACCGGATGAAATAGATTTGTTATTTCCTACAACTTATTTTTCGAATATATCAACAAACGCTACCAGCTGGTTGTGGGATTTTGGTGATGGTACAAATTCAATTCTGCAGCATCCTGAACATACCTTTGCTGATACAGGAACATATAATATTACATTAATTTCTTCAACTATTAACAACTGTATTGACTCGATTACTTATACTATTGAAGTAAAAGACATAACCACAATTTATATTCCTAATGCATTCAGCCCTAATAAAAATGGCAAAAATGAAATTTTTAATATTTATTCTTTTGGCATATCGCCTGATAATTTTGAATTATTAATATTTGACAGATGGGGAAAACAAATTTTTAAAACTAACGATCTCAACTTGGGTTGGAATGGCTCATTCAATAATAATGGGGAAGTATTGGAAAATAGTGTTTATTCCTATCATTTAAACTATAATAAGCTAAATGGAAAACACCTCAGTAAAATTGGATACATCACTTTAGTAAAGTAAAACTAGTGAATAAATTTGGAAATAGTTGAAGTATATTCTATCCAAAATCAGAACAACGAAAATTTTCTATTGCTAATTTATCAACAAAATAATTTACCTTCTTGTTAAGCATTATTTAGAGTCTGTCTTTAATGTCCGATTTACTCCTAATTATATTATTTTTAAAGGTATTCGTGATTTCATTTTCGACTATATTGGCAGACACGATTTAGAACGCAATAAATTTATTGAACATTAATTAAGCTTGTCTAATTTTATTTAAAAAATGCCAATTTGTCCCAATTTATTTTAATGGCATACCGATTGAATAAACATTCGAGAATTTGTAAATTTCACAGAAAATACTAGCTATAAATGACCGACAATTTTAATATAAATAGTTTATTACCAATGCTTAACGATGAAATAATTGATGAGGATACGGAGTTTATTCCATTGCTTTCATCCGAAGATGAGCATCAGATGAATTCGGAAAAGGTACCAGAAGAACTGTCAATTTTACCTTTACGCAATACTGTATTGTTTCCTGGCGTGGTAATTCCAATTACTGTTGGCAGGGATAAATCCATCAATTTAATTAAAGATGCATACAAAGGAGATAAAACTATCGGTGTTGTGTCACAAAAAAATGATACAGTTGAAGATCCTAATATCGAAGACCTTAATAGAATAG
Organism: Chitinophaga pinensis; assembly: GCA_945865315.1. Taxonomy (GTDB): domain Bacteria; phylum Bacteroidota; class Bacteroidia; order 2-12-FULL-35-15; family 2-12-FULL-35-15; genus 2-12-FULL-35-15. The sequence goes on from CAMBDK010000106.1 coordinate 3,634, forward strand.
GTACAGTAGCTACTATTATTAAGATGTTGCGCATGCCCGATGGAAATACTACTGTAATTATTCAAGGGAAAAGACGCTTCGAATTAAAAGATTTAAGACAAACAGAACCATACCTTAGAGCCGGTATTTCTGCTTTTACGGAATCGCTACCTTTAAAAGATGATCAGGAGTTTATTGCCTTAACTTCATCTTTAAAGGATTTAGCAATGCAAATCATTAAATTAAGCCCTCACATTCCTAGTGAAGCAGGTTTTGCATTGAGTAATATTGAGAGCCCTTCCTTCCTTGTTAATTTTATTTCATCCAATATGAATGCACTTGTAGCTGATAAGCAAAAGATGCTAGAAGTTGCTGATTTAAAAGAACGTGCTACGCTTGTTTTGTCATACCTTACCAAGGAGCTGCAGATGCTGGAATTGAAAAATAAAATTCAATCCAAAGTGAAAGTTGATTTGGATAAGCAACAGCGTGATTATTTTTTGCACCAGCAAATGAAAACCATACAGGAAGAGTTGGGGGAAAATAATTTTGCTCAGGACGTTCAAGGGATGAAAGAGCGTGCAAAAACAAAAAAATGGTCGAAAGAAGTATCCGATTCTTTTAATAAAGCAATTGGTAAACTTGAGCGAATGAATCCTAATGCCGCTGAATATGCCATACAGACTAATTATTTAGAAGTATTGCTGGATTTACCTTGGGATGAAACAACTAACGATAATTTTGATTTGAAATTTGCTGAAAAAGTTTTAAATAAAGATCATTTTGCCATGGACAAGGTAAAAGAGCGAATTATTGAGCACCTTGCCATCCTTAAATTAAAAGGAAATATGAAATCGCCAATACTTTGTTTATATGGCCCCCCAGGAGTAGGTAAAACATCCTTAGGCAAGAGCATTGCAGAAGCATTGGGGCGTAAATATGTACGAATGAGTTTAGGAGGATTGCGTGATGAGGCAGAAATAAGAGGGCATCGTAAAACATATATTGGCGCTATGCCAGGACGTATTTTGCAAAATATCAAAAAAGCCGGAACATCTAACCCTGTTTTTATTCTAGATGAAATTGACAAGGTAGGAAATGAATTTCATGGCGACCCCTCTTCTGCACTCTTAGAAGTATTGGATCCAGAACAAAATAATTCATTTTACGATAATTATGTAGAATTAGATTATAATTTATCGAATGTCCTATTTATTGCAACAGCAAATTCACTCAGTAGCATTCAGCCTGCTTTGCGCGACCGAATGGAGATTATTGAAATTACTGGATATACCATTGAGGAAAAAATAGAAATTGCTAAACGACATTTGTTACCAAAACAAATAGAAGAGCAAGGTTTAAAAAAAGGACAAATTATTTTTAGTGCAGCAGTTTTTGAAAATATTATAGAAAATTACACACGTGAATCGGGTGTGCGTGGATTGGAAAAAATGATAGCTAAAATTGCGCGAAATGCTGCTAAATCAATAGCCATGGAGCAGGATTACAAGGTGAATGTAGCGGTGGAGAACCTTGTTAATTTATTGGGTCCTGCACATGCCAAAGACAGGTATCAGGGTAATGATGTTGCAGGTGTGGTAACAGGCTTGGCATGGACATCTGTTGGTGGCGATATATTATTTATAGAAACCAGCATTACAAGAGGGACAGGTAAGTTAACCTTAACCGGTAATTTGGGCGAAGTAATGAAGGAGTCGGCTGTAATAGCTTTGGAATTTATAAAAGGGCATAGTAGTATTTTGGGCTTAAAACCTGAAGTATTTGATAATTGGAATATTCATATTCATGTGCCTGAAGGAGCAACGCCTAAAGATGGTCCTAGCGCAGGTATAACAATGCTTACTGCTATTGCATCCGCCTTTACGCAACGAAAAGTTAAGAAACATTTGGCCATGACCGGAGAAATTACATTACGAGGTAGGGTGCTTTCAGTTGGTGGAATCAAAGAGAAAATATTAGCTGCCAAACGTGCTGGAATAAAAGAAATTATTTTATGTATTGACAATAAAAAAGATATTGATGATATTAAAAAAGAATTTATCAAAGATCTGAAATTTCATTATGTTGAAAAAATGATTGACGTAATTACACTTTCCTTGCTAAAGGAAAAAGTAGAAAATCCGATAAATTTCACTGTAAAAGAAGCTAAAAAAAGAAATTAAAGGCAATTATTATTTCATGTAAAATAATTGTAATACAATTTTTTATGTCATTAGAGTATGTCTATAAGGTCCGATTTACGCATAAATATATTATTTTTATAGGTATTCGTGAGTTCTTTTAACCCTTGTCCTCGTTATTCTGTTTTAAAAATCAGTCATTTACCAATATAAACTCCTGATTTTTAAAAGTACGAAAGCCTCGAACGCATGCATTATAATTGATTCGCTCGACTATATTTACAAGCACTGATTAAGGGACTGCATTTTATAATAAAATCTGTTAGTATTTGGCTTCTTTATTTGCTGCTATGGCCCTTCATTTTTTAATAAATGAATATTATTGCTTTCCAATTTTTCATTTTATTTACTTTTATTTAGCCGCAGATAGCCCTGCCTATAAAAATAATTTTAGAAATATATTTTACAGAACTAAAACTTAGTACTTTTACAGTCTTTTATAACATACCCCTTTGTGATGAGTTCGAAATTTCCAAAAAGCTTTTTTATAGTTTTAATACTGTTGCTCGCCCTTCAGAATTTATTAATTGCCCAAAAAGTGGGACTAGTTTTAAGTGGTGGTGGCGCCGCTGGTTATGCGCATATTGGTGTAATGAAGGCTCTCGAGGAAAATAATATCCCCATCGATTTTATTACAGGCACCTCGCAGGGCGCTCTAACGGGTTCAAAATATGCTATAGGGCTTACTCCTATGCAAATTGAAGCAATGGTAAAAACAGAGTCCTATAAAAATATGGCAAATGGTGAAATTGATGAAAAATATTCGTATTATTTTAAAAATACAGATATTGATCCATCCTGGATAAGGTTAAAATTATCATTAGACTCAACAATTAGGGTGGTGTTGCCAACTAATTTAAAGAGCCCCATTGCATTAGATTTCGGTTTATTAGAATTTACTACAGGACCTATAGCAGCTGCGAAAAATAATTTCGACAGCTTATTTGTACCATATCGTTGTGTAGCTGCTGATGTTGAAAAAAAGGAATCTATCATATTTAAAGAAGGCAATTTAGGCCATGCTGTTCGTGCTTCTATAGCATATCCATTTTATATCCCCCCCGTTGCTCATGAAGGAAGGTTATTATATGATGGTGGTTTTTATAATAATTTCCCATCTGATGTAATGTATAAAGATTTTTATCCCGATTATATAATTGGTAGCACTGTAGCTGCAAACAGTCCATCTGCAGATGAAGATAATATATTTTCACAAATTAAATCAATGGTACTTGGTAAAACAAATTTTGAAATACCATGCGAAGCTGGAATAATTATCAAACCCAATTCTAATATAAATATATTTGACTTTGGTGACCCCCAAAGAGTTATTGATAGTGGCTATGTAGCAGCAATGCGTGAAATGGCATCAATAAAAAAACAAATTGCTCGAAGAGTTAATCCAGATGAATTAAAATTAAAAAGAGCTAATTTTAAAAAAAATATTCCAAAAATTATTTTCGATAATATTTTCATTGAAGGATTAAATAGCAATCAATCAGAATATGCTAGAAGAGTATTAAGGAGTGGAAATAATAATTACAATAAAGAGGATGGAAATATCCTTGATTTGTTAAAAAAAAATCAAAAGCAGATAAGTATGGAAGATATTAAAGAAGGTTATTTTCGACTTGCTTCAGATGACAAAATAAAAGGTATAATACCTCTTGCTAAATTCAATCCAGAATCAGGATACTTTGATTTATATTTGAAGATAAAAAAAGAACGTGACATCATTACCTATTTTGGAGGAAATTTTTCAAATCGTCCTATTAGTCAGGGATATTTGGGGTTTCAATATAATTATCTTGCACAGTTTGCTGTTCGGATTTCTGGCAATGCTTATTTTGGTAAATTATATAATTCACTGCAAGTGAAAACCCGTTTTGATTTTCCTTTTGCTACACCAATTTATATTGAGCCTGCTATAATATGGAATAAATGGGATTATTACTCAAGTAGTAATTCTTTTTTAACAGATATTAAACCTGTTTATCTTAAGCAATTTGAACAGTTTGGGGATTTAAATATTGGTTTTCCCACTGGAAAGAAAGGTCGTATATATGCTGGGGGTGGGGGAGGCCTTATAACAGACAACTATTATCAAACATCAAAATTTACAGAAATTGATGCTACCGATAAAACTAATTTCGAAATGTTTACCTTTCATGGAACATATGAAATTAATTCGCTTAATCGAAAACAATATTCTAACCAAGGGAAATATATAAAAATAAAAGCGCGATATGTAAATGGATTAGAAACCACTACACCTGGCACTACATCAACAGATACCGATGGTATATATAAAAAATACCATGAATGGTTTACTTTTAAAGCAAAAGCAGAAAAGTTTTTTAATAAAAGGGGAACATTAAAAGTAGGGGTATTTGGTGAAGCTGTTTATTCCACTAAAACATTATTTAAAAATTATACATCCAGTATATTGTCTGCCCCAGCATTTCAGCCTACGGCAGAAACTAAGACAATATTTTTAGAAAATTATCGTGCCCATCAATATGCAGCAGCAGGGATGAAATTTGTAGTTAACTTTCGTGAAAACATTGAATTTAGAGCTGAAGGGTATGTTTTTCAGCCTGTGCAGGCATTTGTAAAAACTGCAGATTTTAAAACAGATTATACAAAACCATTTGCATTGCAACATTACATAGCGAGTGCTGCCGTTGTTTGGATAACCCCTGTTGGGCCTATGTGTTTAAGTTTAAATTACTACGATCAGGAAAAAAAACCACTCTCTTTACTTTTCCATTTTGGATATATTATTTTCAACAAGCGGTCCTTGGAATAAAGATATTAAAAGTAACTTTTATTTTTAGTTTTCTTCCAAGGCCATTGAGACAGCATAAGCTCTCCATTTTATAATTACCGATTTCATATCCTCAGGCAATAGAGAATCGAAATGAATGTATTTTTTTGCTGTAGGATGGTTAAATCCTAATGATTTAGCATGTAAAGCATGACGAGGCAGTATGGTAAAACAATTTTCAACAAATTGCCTGTATTTAGCAAATGTTGTTCCTTTTAATATTCTGTCGCCACCATAAAGCTGATCGTTAAATAATGAATGCCCTATGTGTTTCATATGCACCCTAATTTGATGCGTACGACCTGTTTCAAGTTTACATTCTAACAAGGTAACGTAACCAAAGCGTTCTAATACTTTGTAATGAGTAACGGCATGTTTACCAAGTTCGCTATCGGTAGGGAAAACATCCATTCTTTTTCTTTCCTTAAGGTGTCGACCAACGTTACCAGTAACAGTGCCGGTATCCTCCTTAAAATCACCCCAAACAAGTGCATGGTATATCCTATCTAAATTACGATCAAAAAAATCTTTTGATAACTTCACCATTGCAATTTCGCTTTTAGCTACTACCATAATGCCACTCGTATTTTTATCCAATCGGTGCACTAGACCTGGGCGCATGGAGGGCTCTGATAATTTTTCTAATTGTTCAACTGTTTTTCTTTTAATTGCTTTATATTTTTTTTCGGCTAAAGTATTATTGTTTTCTAAATTTTGAGGATGAGGTGCATCCTGAGTAGTAATTTCATTAATTATATTTAAATTTTTGATTGGTTTCGGAAGATTTTGAAAGTGATACACCAATGCATTCACCAATGTTCCACTATAATTTCCAAATCCTGGATGAACTACCATCCCTGGATTTTTATTTATTATTATCAAATCATTATCTTCATAAACTACATTAAGTGGAATATTTTGAGGGATTAACTCAACTTCACGCGGAGGGTGCGCCAATACAACTGTAATGACATCAAATGGTTTGACTTTATAATTTGATTTTACTGGTTTTCCATTTACTAAAATACTACCATTTTCAGCTGATTGCTGAATTTTAGAACGCGTCGCATTTTGGGTACGGTTCATTAAAAACTTATCAATTCGCAATAAATGTTGTCCTTTTTCAACAATGATGCGGTAATGCTCAAATAATTCCTGATCATCATCCTCATCTTGCTCCTCTGATGAATTAACTTCCTCTTCTTCTATCATTTCATTTATTCATTTGTCACAATTTCATAAAACTGTACTAATTAAATTATTTTACAAGTGCAATGGAAATATTATTTTATTGTTATATTAATATGTCAATTTTATCTTCGTAAAGTTTTCGAAATAAATCCGCAAATTTAATGGTTCAAAAACTGTGTATTTTTCTTTTGTCTTGATACAAAAGAAACAAAAAATCAAGAACAAACGATTCCTCCCCACCTGCAACCCTGCATCGCGTTTGTCCATTCCTCACGCGCGTTTTCATAAGGATATTTTTTGCAAAAAAATGAAATCATCTGTTTTTATTAATATAGCTGTTTTATCGAAAATTATTTTGAAAGCTTTACTTCATTAAAACAAACAAAATGCTAAATTATTTAACTTTAATAAATTTACTTGTTGATACATTTAAACCTTCTACAATTCTAATAAAATAAATCCCTTCAGATAAGTCTGAAACATCAATAAATTCTAAATTACAGGAACTATTCTCCTGCAATAATTTTCCAAATATATCAATAATTGAGTAAGTTATTTTTTCAGGCATTGATTTTTTTTCCAACTCAATATTTATAGTTAGCTGATCTCTATTTTCAATTTCCTGATCTTTTTTCTTAAATAAATAGAGTTTATCAATAGTTGGATTTGGAAATACTGATATTGAATTATTTTCATCTTTCATTGCTGAATAAATGCCGGCATAATAATCGGCAATACCAAATACAGGGTGCATCATCAATGAACCAGGGAAAGGGGAATTATTCCATTCTCCTATTACATTATAATAAATATTATTTTGAGTGTTGGTGTTTTTGTCAACACCAACATTTAAAAATTGAGTTGTTTTTTGTGTGAAACCAATAAAAAACGTACTAGCATTTAAATACAAAGGAGGGTATAAATAATAATGAATAAATTGATCTTGTTTGGTTTGAGCATACAATGGTATTAATACTGAATCGCTTGTATATATTGCATTACCTGGTTTGCCACCATTATCATCCCAAACATTTAAAGAAAAAGCATATAAATTTGCATTTGTTAAAACGGGATTAAAATATATATCAATGCACCTCAATGTATCTGCTATTGTTGATTGAAATTTCTCAGCCATTTGAGCATTTAATGTACTCAATCCAAATGAAGATTCAGCGCTTCCGTCATCATAAGCATATGCATTAAAAAAGTTTTGTTTATGGCGAAGCGTGTCATTATTTTTGT
>CAMBDK010000107.1 GCA_945865315.1 Chitinophaga pinensis
AAAAATATAGTTAAATGCGCATATGCTTTTTATTTCTGTTGATGTAATAGAAGTAGCTAATTTGCAAACATATTTGTCTAGATCATCTAAGGTTTTAAATAATCTATTTGTGAAATCTCGTTTAAATTTTGCCCATATTTTTTCAGCAGGATTCAGCTCAGGTGAATAAGGTGGTAAAAAAATGATGATAATGTTTTCCGGTATTTTTAAAGATTTTGCTTTATGGAAAGCTCCATTGTCTGCAATTATTACGATTAACTCTTCACTTTCTTGAGTTGCAAAATCATCTAAAAAAATTTGAAAATTTGCCGCATTACAATGTGGCATTTGTAAGAAAAAACTTTTCCCGTCTATTGGTGACACAGCACCAAATAAATATAGCGATTGAAACACTTGTTGGAATGGACAAATAGGCTTAACACCTTTGGCTGTTAAAGCTTTCCCATTCTTTGTAAATAATCCGAATCTGCTTTCATCTTGAAAATAAAGATTTATTTTTTTGTATTTTTTTTCTTTATTTTTAATGGCCTCTCGGCAGACTTGACTGAAGTTTTTTTAAAAGCGTCAACAGCATCTTCATCCTTTTTAATGTGGCTTTTTCGTGCAACTTTTACTTTTGAACCAAAATTTTTGATACTATATTTCAACAAGGTATTATATTTTATTTGTTTTTTAAATTCGTTCTCAATCCAATTTAACAATTCTACATAGCCACGTAGACCATTTTTAGGGTCTTTCAGTTTTTTTTCAATGGATGCGTGTTCTTCTTTTGTAAATACAGAAGGTCTAAATCCAGTTTTATTATGAATAAGTATCGCTTCAATACCTTTGTTTAAATAAAGCGTACGCCACGTTTGTACACTATTTGGATCAACTCCAACAAGATATGCGAGTGCAATTTTTGAAATCCCAGTTGACTCATTCTTCTTAATTTCAATAATCATTCTTATACGGGGAGCAATTAATGGAGATGCCTTTTTTAAAAGGGCTTTAAGCTCAGATATGCTCTCTTTTACTTTTATGTGTTTTGGTAATGCCATAATAAATGATTTATAATTTAGTCCAAAAGTAATAAAAAAAATCAAATATCCAAAATTAGACTAAATATAATTTCACTTTGGTATTATTATTAGGATAAAATAAATACCATTATTTTGATCTTGAATATCCATGCTGGCATAAGTTATCATATAAAATTTACAATACGCAATCAACTAAATTAGCTGTTTTTGATTACATCGAAACTTGGTACAATAGGAATAGAAGACTTTCAGTAATTAATGAATAACAATTTTAGAATTTGAACAATTAGCTAAAAATAAATAGGTGGCATAGGGCTTAATTTTTTTGTCCACTTTTTAGAAGAAATTCCATAAATAGTGAGAATGTTAAATTCTTATAGGGGCTCTAACCATACTAACCGCAAATTTGAGCAAAGGGATTTATATTTTCAAGTGGTTTCGTTAATATTGGCTTTTTGTAATTTAGAAGCAAATGTTTCTAAAAACTATAAATATTTTTACAAAACAGCAGAATACTAAACAATTTGACTTGAACCATTAACATTCTAAATAAAGTGTAAATAATTTGAATGGTCAAAACATTTATTAAGAAAATGGTTTTTTATTTTATTATTCGGAGCTTATCATTTTTAGCATCCCCACTTCAGCATCCGTTAAAATCCTCCATCTGCCGCGAGGCAAATCTTTTTTGGTTAGTGACCCAAACAATACCCTATCTAACTTACGAACATTATACCCAAAATGTTCGAAAATCCTACGTACAATTCGGTTTTTACCTGAATGTATTTCCACGCCCACCTGTGTTTTATCCAGGCCGTCGCCCACATAACTTACTTCATCTACTTTAATAGCGCCATCTTCTAGCTCTATCCCTTCAGCAATTTTGTCCAAATCTGTCCTTTTTAGGGGTTTGTCTAACTCCACATGATATATTTTACGAACACCATAACGGGGATGGGTCAGCTTTTTAGTAAGGTCGCCATCATTCGTAAACATCAACAAACCTGTGGTTGCCCTATCTAACCTGCCAACCGGATATATACGCTCTTTACAAGCTCCTTGCACAAGCTCCAGAACAGTTTTCCTTTCTTGTGGGTCATCAGCGGTAGTTATATAATCTTTTGGCTTGTTTAAAATTAAATAAACCAATCGTTCTTTTTTAAGTGTTTGTCCGCCGTACTTGACAATATCGGTTTGCTTTACGCGAAAACCCATTTCGGTAATATTTTTACCATTTACCTGCACAACCCCCGAAGCAATAAGGTCATCAGCTTCTCTCCTAGAACAAATGCCTGCATTTGAAAGGTATTTATTTAGTCGTACCATACCATCATCTGTCTCGCGCTGCGGTTTAGACTTAGATTTAGATTTGCTGCTGGTGAAGTTTTTTTTTAATGTAGCACCCGGCTTGTTAAAACTTCGCCCACTTGTACTTTTCAGGGGAAGCCTTTCGCTATTAAATTCAACGTCTTTTATATTTATATCTTTTGGAACAAGCCCATCACTTTTTCTAACAAATCCAGGTTTGTCGCGATACCTGGTTTTCTCAATTAGCTGTGACAAGTCTTCCCTCATTTTATTTGTTTTAGGGTAATCCCTGCTTTTAATTTCTTTGTTTTCTTTTGACTTGGGCCTGCTCCCAAAAGGTTTCGCATTAATTGGAGCCTTTCCCTTTTCATCAAAACTGCCCAATTTTTTTTTATATGGAACATCTTGTTTATCAAATAATTCTTCTGCTGAGGAGGGCTTGCGGGAGGATGTACTTTTAACGAAGCCTCTGGTTTTGGGAGGATTTTCCGATTTCAAAAATGATTTTCTCCCTCTTTCCGAGACAGTGTATTCTTCCTCCACTATTGAACCGCGTTTTTTCGAAGTCCCAAAATCCGATGGCTTTGAATCATCTTTAAAACGTTTAAAGGAAGGTTTATTATCTCCTTTGCTAGGCCTTTGTTTTTTATTGTCGAATGGCTTGTCATTTTTGAACCCGCCGCTCCTTTCGCTTTTAAATTCTTTGCTAGGCTGAGTCCCTTCTCCGCCAGAATAAGTTTCTTTTTCAAACCCTTTATTTTCTTTAAAAGAGGCTTTTGACTTTTTATCTTTTAAAAAATTAGTATCAGACTTAAATTTACCCGAAGGGGCATAAGATTTACTATATTCCTTGTCTATATCTTTTTTCTTCCCCTTTTTGGAGTCATCCGGTTTTGTAAAATTAAAGTCTTTATTCCCTTTACGATTAAATTCTCTTCCCATTTTTTTATGTTATAATTTTTGCAAATGTACGAATAACGAATGGATTTGAAGGCTTGTAAATTACAACCAAATTAATTATAAACGATTAAGAATCGCATAGTTAAAAAACAGAATGTGAAAATATATTTAATTAAATCAATTAAAATATTATCTTTGCATCCCTGAAAACAAAATTTATAGATTTAATTATTTGATTTAAAAAGATTTATTGGCATGACAAAAGCAGACATTATTAGGGACATTGCAGAAAAAACAGGAGTAGAAAAATTAGCGGTTCAAGCAAGTGTAGAAGCTTTTATGAAATCGATTAAAAGCGCTATGGAAAATGGCCAAAATGTTTACTTAAGAGGTTTTGGAAGCTTTATCGTAAAAAGACGCGCTGAAAAAACAGGACGTAACATTTCAAAAAATACAACAATTATTATCCCTGCTCACTGTATTCCAGCATTTAAGCCTGCAAAAACATTTACTGAAATAATTAAGAAAAACGGAAAAGCGAAAGAGAAAAAAGTAAAAAAATAATTTTTTTAATAAAAAAATAAAAGCATTCAACCGCCACTTTTGAAAGCTTTCACAATTTACGAGACGCAATTGTCATAAATAAAATATAGTATCGGTAAATGAGTAAAAAGCAAATATTTTTTATTTTTGGGTCAATACTTTTAATAGTTCTTTTATTTCTTGCAAATACAAAATTCTCAAATAAAAAAGGGGACGCAAAATTACCTGAAAACGAAGGGCTTGTTAATGCAAATAACGATAGCCTAGGTTTTTTGGTGGAACAGGCTAAGCTTAGCCTTAATGAGGTACAAAGAGTAGCGTTTGATAAAATGGAGGGAAATTTAAAGGCCAGCGAACCAAAAGAAGCTTCCTTTATCCAAATTATAAGGTTTTGGGATAGCCTAAGGAGGCCTGCAATTGCTGCTTATTATAAAGAAAAATCAGCCTTTGTAATTTCAACTGAAGAAAATTGGCTCGAAGCAGGAAATCGTTACTTTTCCGCTACGCGTTTTGTGAAAGAGACAGAAAAACAAATGCTGTTTATTGAAGCAATGGCCTGTTTTAACAAAACACTAGAAATTGCGCCCAATAATGTAGAAGCAAAAATAAATTTAGGCGCTTGTTATGTAGAGGGAAGTTCAGACCCTATGAAAGGAATAGGTATACTGCGTGAAGTGGAGAAAATAGATTCTAATAATATAAATTTACAATTAAACTTTGCGTTCTTTTCAGGAAAATCAGGGCAGTGGGACAAAGCAATTGCTCGTTTTAATAAAGTATTAAAAATCCAACCTGATTATATTGAAGCCTATTTACATTTGGCAGATGCTTACGAACAAAAGGGTGACAAAGCAAATGCAATAATAAGTTTAGAAAAATACAGCGCTTTAATAGAGGATGTTACAATTAAAGCAGAAGTAAAAAGCTATATTAAAAAATTAATGACAGGGTAATTTTTTAATAGAATTTTATTAATAATTTTTGTTTTTATGAATAATCATTCTGTTTTTATAAATATATAATATTCGAGTTGTTTAATTAATCAAATTATTTTTTTTAACTATTTTAAAACACTATCAAAATGCCAAGCGGAAAAAAAAGAAAAAGACATAAAATGGCTACCCACAAACGTAAAAAACGTTTGAGAAAAAACAGACATAAAAAATAAAATATTCCTTAAGCCGGATTTTTATAACGTATTATTAAAAACAATTAATTCAACAATTGGAGGTATATGCCATTCTAATTGTTGAATTAATGTATGTTTTTCTCACCCTATTGGGTTAAGAAATACATATAGTTTGTCGTTTTTAAAGTATATTCGTTTATTCTTGCTTACAATCTGTTTCGTACCTATTAAATCATCCCTATTTTATTATTCCCTATATCTTTTCAAAAGAAAGTGCAAGGAATAAATTCTATTTACTTAAAAAAACTTTAGTGTGAACAACGAATTAATTATTGATTCAAGGCCAACTGAAGTTGTTATCGCACTTTTAAGCAACAAACGTTTAGTAGAACTAAATCGAGAAAAAAGTAATAACAACTTTTCTGTTGGTGACATTTATTTAGGTCGTGTTAAAAAAGTAATGCCAGGCCTCAATGCTGCTTTTGTAGATGTAGGGTATGAAAAAGATGCCTTTTTGCATTATTTAGATTTAGGTTCCCAAGCCGCATCCTTAAATAAATACACACAGCTTGTGCAGTCAGGAAACTTACAAACTTCAGATCTAACATCCTTTAAATTAGAAAAAGAGATTCAAAAAGATGGGAAAATTGGAAATGTAATTACTTCTAATCAGCAAATATTAATACAAATTGCTAAAGAACCAATTTCAACCAAAGGCCCTCGTATTACTACCGAAATATCATTAGCAGGACGTTATATCGTTTTAATTCCATTCTCTGACAAAATATCTGTTTCTCAAAAAATAAAGACAAACGATGAGAAAAACAGACTGAAAAGATTACTTGCAAGTATTAAACCGAAAAATTTTGGAGTAATAATACGTACCGTTGCTGAAGGCAAAAGTGTTGCAGAACTCGATTCCGACCTGAACGATTTAATAAGCAAATGGAAAACCTGCTTTGATGCTTTAAAAACAGCGCAGCCTGCACAAAAGGTACTTGGTGAAATCGATCGTACATCAGCAATATTGCGCGATCTGTTAAACGCTAGCTTTAATAGCATTCATATTAATGATGAAAAATTATACGAGGAGACAAAACTTTACCTACAAACCATTGCTCCTGATAAAGAAAAAATATTAAAACTATATAAAGGGCCCGTTCCTATCTTCGATAATTTCGGGGTCGACCGTCAAATAAAAGCATTGTTTGGAAAAACAGTAACAATGAAAAGTGGTGGATACCTCATTGTTGAGCATACCGAAGCCTTGCATGTGATTGATGTAAATAGCGGGAACCGCGCTAAGTCCGACAAAAATCAAGAATCCAATGCGCTCGATGTAAATTTAGAAGCCGCTGTGGAGGTGGCTATTCAGTTGCGTTTGCGAGATATGGGAGGCATTATTGTAGTTGATTTTATCGATTTACATTCTAGCGAAAACAGAAAGCTGCTTTTTGAAAAGATGCGCGACGAAATGTCGAAAGATAGAGCCAAGCACAATATTTTACCACCAAGTAAATTTGGATTGATACAAATTACAAGACAGCGTGTAAGGCCCGAAATGAATATCGTTACTGTTGAAAAATGCCCCACCTGTGATGGTTCGGGTGAAATTCAAGCTAGCGTATTAATAATAGACCAAATTGAGAATAATTTAAGATATATTTTAAAAGAACAAAATGAAGTTGGCGTTACTTTATGCGTACATCCATATTTAGAAGCTTATATCACTAAGGGCTTGTTCTCTTCGCTAAGGCGCAAATGGAAAAATAAATTTGGCAGGAAAATTAAAGTACGCGCAGTATCTTCATATAATTTTTTAGAGTACCGCTTTCTTAATAAAAATGAAGATGAAATAAAAGTGTAATTTCGAAAAACTTTTACAGGGAATTAAATATTCTATTCTGAAAATAATAATAGCTTTTTACTTATAAACAGGCTCAATTAAGCCCTTCTATATTATTCTATAATCTTATTGCGCATTTCAGTTATTTTTTCTGAAATAAGTTTAACCTTCTGAAGAGTTATCTCTAAAGGCTCGTTGTCGAAAACTTCTTTTAAGGCATTGAAGTCTGTCAAAACTTCATTTGCCCCATCGGTGTCTGTTTTGCAGTCTTCTAATAAAGATATTATTGTATTTAAATTTCCCTTCTCCTCGTCTATCCTCCTAATTATTGCGTCACTTTCTGTTATGCAGGCAATTTGCGAGGCAATATATAAACCTTCTAACCAACCGCCGGCAACCATCAATGTAGAAACTCCCGCCTGACCATTCTCTTGCAAATAATTATCAGCATTCTTATACGAATCTGTAATAATAGCTAGTAATGAATCCTTATCGTCTGAGCTGGCTTCTATCCGCTCACTCATTTTTTCGTCAAAAGCTCCACTAATGCCTAAGCTGGTTGACATTTTATTCGCACAACGCAAATATAGCATCGACTCTTGTGTTTGACCAAAAATATTAGTAACACCTAAATCCATCCCATATACCCCTAAATTAAGGGCTCTTGATTTTACCGATGAATATTTTGCAGTGTTCTCAATTGGATTTAAAAGTTTGGAATCATATTTCGCCTCTGCCGCATCCAACATACTTGTTGTTTCACTTTGGGATTGTATGGAAGAAAATATTTTTTGAACCTTATTGTTTTTTTCTTTTTGAGTAAATTCAATGGCATCTGCATCTGTAAATACATCTCCTTCCGAAGTGGATGAGCCACAGCTAGCCATAAGGGCTATTATGGAAACAAAAGATAAGTAATTAAAAGTTGTTTTGAAATTCATTGTATTAATTAAAAAAATCAGTCAAATATAGTAAATAGATTTGACTGGTATTATTTGTATTATGAAATAAATAAAACAGGTGTTCTATTTGCCCCGCCCCCAAAAAATAAATATTCCTAAAGTTTATAAGATGTTAATCTCTGAAATTATAACTTTTAAAATTTTTAGCATTTAACCTGTCATGATATTCTTTTTAAGCCCAATTAATTCAAGCGCAGAATTAACAATTGCATTCGTATCAAATCCACATTCGATATGCAGCTCCAACTGTTCACCATGGTCAATAAATTTATCGGGGATACCCAAGCGCTTTACCTGTGAATTATAATTATTGTCGGCCATAAATTCAATTATAGCACTCCCCAGCCCCCCTATAATACAGCCATCTTCAACAGTAATTATTTTATTGTGTTTTTTGAAAACTTCGTGCAACAGCTCTTCATCAAGGGGTTTCACAAAACGCATGTCATAATGTGCTGCATAAATATTTTTCTCTTCTAATATTTTACAGGCAGATACTGCATAATTCCCTATGTGGCCAATTGTTAATATAGCAATGTCATCACCATTTTGTATTCTGCGCCCTTGGCCGATAATAATTTTTTGAAAAGGTTTTTTCCAATCTATCATGGCTCCATTACCTCTTGGATACCTTATAGAAAATGGTGCAAGGGTTTCTGGTAATTGTGCCGTATACATTAGGTTACGCAGCTCCTCTTCGTTCATAGGAGCCGAAACTATCATGTTGGGGATGCACCTGAAATATGCCAAATCGTAAGCGCCATGATGGGTTGAGCCATCTGCCCCTGCTACACCACCTCTATCCAAACAGAATACAACGTGTAAATTTTGTAAGGCTACGTCATGTATCACTTGGTCATAAGCCCGTTGCATAAACGAAGAGTATATATTGCAAAATGGTATCAAGCCTCTTGTTGCTAATCCTGCCGAAAATGTAACGGCATGCTGCTCTGCAATACCTACATCAAAAGCTCTTTCTGGCATAGCCTTCATCATTATATTAAGGGAACAGCCGCTTGGCATGGCTGGGGTAACGCCCATTATTTTCGCGTTTTTTTCAGCAAGCTCTACTATCGTATATCCAAAAACATCTTGATATTTAGGCGGCTGTGGCTCCTTTGGTGCAATTTTAATAATTTCACCCGTATCTTTATTAAATAAGCCTGGTGCATGCCAAACTGTTTGATTGCCTTCTTCTGAAAATTTATAACCCTTCCCTTTTTGAGTTAAGCAATGCAATATTTTGGGACCTGGTATATCTTTTAAATCCTGCAATATTTTTGTTAAACGCTCCACATCATGTCCATCAACAGGTCCAAAGTATCTGAATTTTAATGATTCGAACAAATTACTTTGCTTAAGTAATACTGTTTTTATGCCATTTTCCACTTTCGAAACAATGTCCTGCGCAGTAGGGCCAAACTTACTCATCTTGCCCAATAGCTTCCAAATATCATCTTTAAATTTGTTATAGGTAGGTGAGGTTGTAATGTCTGTTAAATATTCTTTTAATGCACCCACATTGGGGTCTATACTCATGCAGTTATCATTTAGTATAACTAATAAGTTAGAATTGCTGATACCTCCGTGATTAAGCGCTTCAAAGGCCATCCCCGCTGTCATTGCCCCATCGCCTATTACTGCTATGTGCTGGCGTTCCTTTTCTCCTTTATAAGCCGAAGCTACAGCCATTCCCAAGGCTGCCCCTATGGATGTGGAGGAGTGCCCCACACCAAAAGTGTCGTATTCACTTTCCGAACGTTTTGGGAAACCGCTAATGCCTTTATAAATACGGTTACTATGAAAAACTTCTCGTCGGCCGGTTAATATTTTATGCCCATAAGCCTGATGCCCAACATCCCATACTAATTGATCGTATGGCGTGTTAAAAACATAGTGCAAGGCAACAGTAAGTTCCACAACTCCTAGGCTGGCACCAAAATGGCCTCCCTTTTGTGAAACTACATCTATTATAAACTGACGAAGCTCATTACTTAACTGCGGAAGTTCTTTTTCTTTTAATTTCCTCAAATCAATAGGATATTCTATTTTTTCGAGCAACGGACCTGCCTTAAATTCCATTAATTTTTTGCCTAATTTAAATTCAGAACAAATGTAAATTAATTATTTGAATGAAACCAATTTTATCGCCCTATCTTTCTAAAATAATCAAAACATAAACCTCATAAAAAAGTTGTAAATAATCTGTTCTAATTAGTGACTGTCCATAGAATCGAGAGTCAGAACTATAATGTTCGAGTTCGAGGCTTTCGTAGTTTTGAAAATCAGGAGTTTACATTGGTATATGACTGGTTTTCAAAACAAGAATAACGAAAAAATCGGACATTATAGACAGGCTCTAAATAAAGGTTTTTTTTCTTTTTATAGCAAATCTTGTTTTTTTCTTGCACATTGCTTAAATAAATTAACTTTGTAGCTTAGCTCGGGTGGTGAAATTGGCAGACATGTACGCTTGAGGGGCGTATGTCGAAAGACGTGCGAGTTCGAGTCTCGTCCCGAGCACTAGCGATAAGCAAGGGGTTTACCCTTGCCTTATTGCTTTTTAAAAAAGCATTTCTCTGCCTTTTGTAATTTGCTAGTAAAATTTTAAAATCTGTTGTTATCCTCAGTCAATAAAAATAATTCCATAATTAATAACAAGGATTAAACCTTTTAATAATTGAAACCTTTTTACTATATTTAACGTAAAAAGCGATAGTATTGTGGATTTAATTAGAAGTTTAATATATTTTTGAACCAAAACAATTTACTGAAATTAGTCTTTTACTTTATTTTTTTTAAGAAAATATAATTTTGTTTAACAATTAAGAACATGAACACAAATTGTAATTCAATAATTAGAACACTTTTTGCGCTTTTGTTTTTACTACAGCCTTATTTAAAAACAAATAGTGCATTTGCCCAAAATGTAGGTATTAATGTACTAGGATTATCTCCTAATACCGCTGCTATTTTGGATATTGATGCAGCCCCTAATTTTAATAAAGGTTTGTTAAGTCCCAGAGTAACATTTTCACAACGTACTACGGGCTTTAATCCCCTATCCTCCGCCGCACAAGGGCTTACTGTCTACCAAACTGATGCAGGCGGCTTTGGCGAAGGGTTTTATTTTAATACTAGTACCAGCACTACTCCCGCATGGTCGTTTTTGTTAAACAATACCAGCGGCTGGGCTCTAACTGGCAATGCAGGAACTACAGCCTCCACCTCAGCTATTGGAACTGCGGCGAATAACAATTTTATTGGCACTACTGATGCCAAAGATTTTGTTGTGGCAACTAATAATTTAGAAAGATTAAGAGTTGCTTCAGGTGGCAATGTAGGTAT
>CAMBDK010000108.1 GCA_945865315.1 Chitinophaga pinensis
ATTTACCCAAGTAAACTGCGCTTTTAAAAATTTGTCTGCCTAAAAAATTCTAATTTTTAGAACTCCCCTCTAAAAATTAAAGTTCAGAAATTATCAAATGATGAACAATCAATAATAATAAATGAAAATTAACTAGCGAATAAAGCAAGATAGAAATATAAAATTTAAAATTCCAGCTAAAACCCCTACAAACTATATCCAATCAATGCCTTTTTTTAAAAAAGAAAGCGTTTTTTCTTCTGGGCTATCTGCAACAGGATAATAATTATAATGCCAACTTGCATTTTGTGGCAAACTCATTAAAATAGATTCCACTCTTCCATTGGTTTCCAATCCAAATTTTGTACCTTTATCATATACTAAATTAAATTCTACATAACGACCCCTGCGAAGCAATTGCCATTGTTTATTTTCATTTGTAAAAACATTATTTTTATTTTTATTCATTAAGGATGTATAAATACCAGCAAATGAATTTCCTAAATCCTTAATAAAGTCGAATAATTGTTCTTTGGTAGCTAAAGCTTTGGATTCCAACCCTCTTTTAGAATTAATGGAGTTCAGGTGATCAAAAAAAACACCACCGATGCCTCTTGTTTCCTTTCTGTGTGGTATATAAAAGTAATCATCGGCCCATTTTTTAAAATCGGTATAATAAGAGGTATTATGTTTATCGCAAGCAGTTTTTAATGTAGTATGAAAAAAAACAGCATCCAATTCATTCACATAATGAGGAGTTAAATCAATACCTCCACCAAACCACCAATCACCATTACTCATTTCAAAATAACGAACGTTCATGTGAATGATGGGAACCATTGGATTATGGGGGTGGATAACGATAGAAACGCCTGTAGCAAAAAAAGTATTTTTCGCTAATTTTGAGATAGCATTATCACGTAATAAAAAATCAGGGACATCACCATAAACTGCAGAAAAATTCACTCCACCTTTTTCTATAACATTACCATTTTGCAATATACGCGTTCTCCCTCCCCCCCCTCTTCACGTAACCAATTATCTTCTAAAAATTTACCTACTCCGTCTTCCTTTTCAAAAGCATTACAAATAGAATCTTGTAAAGATTTAAACCATTCGGAAATATGTTCTTTTGTGAGCATTTTAATGATATAATTTTAATAAAAAAAAATAAAGTTTTAGCAAATAAAAGCTCCTATCCTTAATAATTAAAGGCAGTCCATATAGCCGAGAGCATGAACTATAATGTATCAGTTCAAGGCTTTAGTAGTTTTAAAAATCAGAAGTTAGCATTGGTAAATAACTGGTTTTAAAAATATGAATATCGAAGACCCAATTGAAACAAACTAACAAATATCATTAAAATAATATATCTATAAGTAAATCGGACATTAACGACAGACTCTAATTATAAGGTAAAATATAAAAAGTGCGTGCATCTTTAGGATGCTGTTCTAGCTTAATAATTTTGTCTTTTTCAGCTTGTTTTAAAAAATCATTCCACATTTTATAACCATATTTTGTCTGGCTGAAAGAGGAATCGAGCTGCACAAGATGGGTTTTTATTCCTCCTGAATTTACTTTTTTATCTTTTTCACTAAAGAAATTAGCAGCTTCTTTAAGCAATTTATATGCGTATCGGATGTCATTTTCGTCGGTAATTACTTCCTCCTCTTCTTCTATTAAATCAGAGAAGTTCATTAACTCGTCGCAATAACCTTTTAGTAATGCGCTTAAATTTTCTTTTCTGCCAATCACAATTACATATTTATTATGTGCCCTAAGCATGGATAAAAGGGGAGCAAAATCGCTATCACCAGAGATAATAACGAAAGTATCAATATAATTTTTCGACAATGCTATTTCCAGAGCATCCACTGCTAATTTAATATCCGCCGAATTTTTCCCGCTATATTGTGAGGGCACTTCGGTAAGTTCTATGGAGTCTTCCAGCATTTGCTTGCGATATATGGCCAAAGGGCCTGCCCAATCGGCATATGCTTTTTTTACAATTAGTCGGCCGCGACTTTTTAAGTAATTAATAGCACTGCGCATTTCTGCTTTCACTTGTTTAGTAAAAACATCCACTTGCTTGGAATCTTTTTTGTTAGAATGCGATATATTCTGAAAGTCAATAAAGACTGCTAGGTTATGTGTTTTAAATTCTTCCATTTGTTAAAGCCCTTCACTATTATTAATTGTTCGGTTTGAAAAATTAATATAAAAGAGTTTGGTATTTGTATAATATATATTTATAAAATAGCTTATCCTCATTCGCCTTAATACCTGATAACAGCAATAATAATAAACCTCAATTCGCTTTTACTAATTTATTATCTTGATATTTAAGTATGAACACATATTTATTCTCAAAACCACTATTTAAAGGAAATTGCGTAAAATTAAAATTGGTTTCAATCCCTGTAAATTTATTTTCAGTGATGTTTTTCAAAAAACCACTACCATATTTATGCAAGGAAGAAATAAAATAATAAGATATGTCAAATCCTTGATATGCATATAATTCAGGGTCTGTTTTAAATTTTTCATGATACAATTTTATGAAATTTTGTGTCGTAGAATCTTGAAAGTTTATAAAATTATTTGATGGAATATGAACAGCAAGGTTATTCAAATATTCAAAATCAAGGTTATCAAAACTTAACCAACTTTGAAGTCCGAATAATTTTATTTTATTTTTATCTATCAATGCCGAAAATTTGCTGATAAAATCTGTTACATAGGATTGATTGTTGGAGGGTAAAACAATCACATTTATTTTATCAGGCAGCAGCATACTTTCAACGATAGAGGAATTTTTTGCTTCTTTTAATGTATCTGCAACTTGACTGCCTACTAACCTTAATGCTTTATTGGCAGAATTTTTAAATGCATTATAAAACGATATTTCTTTTGAATTTCCATTATTAACCAAAATAATATTTTGAGTTTTAAATGTATCAATAACAAACTGCGCCATCTGTTCAACCTGCAAAATGTTTGATGGCAAAACTTTACATACATATGGATTATTAAATAAAATTTTATTGATTTGTGTAAATGGTGAAACAATTGGTATACTATATTCTTTAGCAAACACGGCAACAGCGATAAAACTAGAACCATAAAGAGGTCCAATAATTAAATCCATTTTTTTTAATTCAGGCTTTTTTAATATGTTTATTATACTCAGTGAATCTCTGTCATCAATATCATAAATAAAAATTTTGGCATTTAATTTTTGCTTCTTTAATGAATCAATTGCTAATAAAGCACCCTCATAAAACTGAAGTGCTACTAAGGTTTTATTTGGCAGCATAGCTTCACCATTTAGAACCAATTCCATATTAATTTTATTAGCAGTATCAGCATTAAAAGGGAGGAAAAATGCAATAGAATATTCATCCTTCAACTCTCCTTTATATTCAAATACATTTGATTTAACTGAATCTAAAGTATTTGGTTTGTTTTTCAACAGATAAGTCGACAAACTATCCTGAGGTCCCATGATTTTAATAGTATCAGTATTAACTACTGGTATAACAGAAATATTTTTTATATTTTCAGTAGGCTTTATAATGCCAACTACCACAGGAGATAAAGTTGTATTTTTTTCTGTTTTTGATGGCACGATTGAATTTAACGACTTATTAGTTTCGGTATTGTTAACTTTTTTTTCAACAAGATTAGAATTTGAAATCGTATTATTTTCTGATACCACTTTGGTCTTTAAGATAGGCATTCTCAAATTTTGCCCAGCTTTTAAACCTTCAACCAATTCGGGATTTAATATTTTTATAGTTTCAATAGATACATCAAATTGCCGGGCGATTGAATATAATGTTTGACCTGGCTCTACTTTATGTTCAATAAAATTTGACTTGTCGTTTAAGGGCTGGGAGGCTATTTTAATACTTATTTTTTTTTCGGGCACTTTAATTATTTGTCCGGGTTTTATACCATTAATAGCTTCAGGATTTTCAATTACAATATCGTTTAAATTAAGGTCGTAACATTTGGCAATAGCAAAAAGTGTTTGTCCTTTTTCGACAACATGCAAATAAAATTTCACACCGGAAATTGTTGTTATATTTTTACTTTTTTGAATTGTTCCCCCAAGGTTTTCTTGGGAAAAAGACAGTTGAGCAAAGACAATAAAAAGAAAAAAATAAAAATGCGGTTTAAGAAAATAAATAATGCGCAACTTTTTTTTCAATTGAAAAAAACTGAGTATTTGAAATAAAAATAAACGGAGCATTTGTTGATTAGTATTGTTATTTTTAAATTGCATTATCAAATAAAAATTAAATAAAATAAAAATTATATATAAATAAAAATATCAAGAGGGGTGCTATTCCCATTCAATTGTTGCAGGAGGTTTCGAACTAATATCGTAAACTACCCTGTTAATACCTTTTACATTGTTTATAATTTCGTTTGATACTTTCGACAAAAAATCATAGGGCAAATGGCACCAATCTGCTGTCATACCATCCGTTGAAGATACAGCTCTTAAAGCTACTACATTTTCATAAGTGCGTTCATCCCCCATAACACCTACTGTTTGAACGGGAAGAAATATCGCACCTGCTTGCCATACATCTTTATACAATCCAGCGGTTTTTAAATTTTCAATAAAAATATAATCCACCTCTTGTAATATTTTCACCTTTTCAATGGTAATATCGCCTATAATTCTAATGGCCAGACCAGGCCCTGGAAATGGGTGACGATTTAAAATAGCATC
This sequence comes from Chitinophaga pinensis, assembly GCA_945865315.1. Lineage (GTDB taxonomy): Bacteria > Bacteroidota > Bacteroidia > 2-12-FULL-35-15 > 2-12-FULL-35-15 > 2-12-FULL-35-15. The sequence continues at coordinate 4,727 of CAMBDK010000108.1, forward strand.
ATCAATTAGAAGAGACTTACCTACCCTTCTAACTTCATCTTTAAAGAGAGTATTGAGAGGTTCCACAATTTTTAATTTCATAAAATCTGGCAAACCGCCTACATTATGATGAGATTTTATTGTTGCTGAAGCTCCTCCATTAACAGAAATAGATTCAATAATATCAGGATAAATTGTACCCTGGGCCAGCCATTTTACATCTTCAATTTGTTTAGACTCATCATCAAAAACATCAATAAATTTTTTCCCTATAGCTTTTCTTTTTTTCTCCGGATCGCTAACATTAGCAAGCTCAGCATAAAAAAGATCTTTCGCATTCACACCTTTTATGTTTAAGCCCATGTGTTTATATGACGCCAGAACACTATCAAATTCATTTTTACGCAACAATCCATTATCTACAAAAATACAATAGAGATTTTTCCCAATTGCTTTATTTAATAATACTGCTGCAACGCTAGAATCTACGCCACCGCTTAAACCCAATACTACCTTATCATTTCCTATTTTGTCTCTCAAACTATTAATGGTTGTATCCACAAATGAATCAGGAGTCCAACTTTGAGAACAAGCACAAATATGAACACAAAAATTCTTAAGCAAAATGCCGCCCTCTAAAGAATGAACTACTTCAGGATGAAATTGAATACCATATGTTTTTTCACCTTTTACCTGATAACCAGCATATTTTACATCTTTTGTGCTGCAAATTATTTCATAGCCATCAGGAATATTAGATATTGTATCGGCATGGCTCATCCACACTTGCGAATTATTCCCAATACCTCTAAATAAATCGTTATCATTTTTTACATATGATAAATTAGCCCTGCCATATTCCCGATGGTTGGAAGATATAACTTCCCCACCAAATTTTTGAGCCAAGAGTTGAGCTCCGTAGCATATTCCTAATAATGGAAATTTACCTTTAAAGGGTGCCAAATCAGGATTGGGCGACAGTGGATCCCGAACCGAAAATGGACTACCAGATAATATAACCCCCTTTATATTATTTAAATTTTCAGGGATTTTATTATAGGGATATATTTCACAAAATACATTCAGCTCTCTCACTCGCCGTGCAATAAGTTGAGTATATTGAGACCCGAAATCTATGATTAAAATTTTTTCTTGCATGGATACAAATGTATAAAAAAAACCAATGTTAATACTTACAATCATTTGCCATTTGTAAATATAAATACTAAAAAAAACTGAGTGTTTTTTTTATAAAAAACATTAATTAAATAGCCTTATAAGCTTCTCTTTTAGATAAAAAGTAGTATCAAGATGCAATTAAAAGTATAACATTGTTTAACAAAATGTTTAAAAACTTGTTGGTAATTGAAAGTAATTTAATATTTTAATAAGAATAGTTTCATTATCCTTGAACTTTTAAAAACACAATGCTTTTTATTGGCTTTTTTATTTACTTTAATTTTAGGAGCTCTGAAAAAAAAATCGCATATTAAATTATTATTAAATAGAGGCTGTCCATAATGTCCGACTTCTTCGTTATGCTTGTTTTGAAAACAGTCATTTGCAAAAGCAAACTCCTTGATTTTCAAAACTTCGCAAGCCTCGAACTTGAACATTATGAATCAGACGCTCAACTTTATGGACAGACATTAAATAGCCTTTTAATATTAAGGATTAAAAAACAATTCCTCTAATTTGTATTTATGAAAGAGCAATTAACAGTATTTTTTAAAAAATATAATTTGTATGCTATTTTAGCAAATAGTTATAATGATATTAATAGTAAAACTGGATCAGTAATTGAAAGAATTACTTACCAAAATTATAGCCTGTACATGTTTTCTAAATTTTCAATTTTTATTTTATTATTAGTATCTTTTATTTCATGCACTTCTGTTAATAAAAAAGATAAAATAACCAGCACAGTATTTAAATACAATGAAATGACAGGCATTACTTCACTAGATCCTGCTGCAGCTCGTTCGTTTGAAAATATATGGATAATTAATCAGTTATATAATGGTTTGTTGCAACTGGATGATTCATTGCGAGTAGAAGCCTCTATTGCCAAATCATGGAATGTTTCAAAAGATGGCTTAACCTATACATTTAATTTAAAGAACAATGTATATTTTAATGAAAATAAATATTTACTAGATGGAAAAGGTCGTAAAGTAATAGCATCCGATTTTGTTTATAGTTTTAATAGATTGTTAGACGCTAAAGTTTCTAGTGCCACATCCTTACTATTGAATTTAGACAATACTAACAATAATGGATTTGAAGCTATTGACGACAGTACATTTACCATTCATCTATTAAAACCATTCACACCATTTTTAAGGATTCTAACGATGAAATATTTTTCCGTTGTTCCAAAAGAAGCGGTCATCTATTTTGGCGATGATTTCCGGAAAAATCCTGTTGGCACCGGCCCTTTCAATTTAAAAATATGGGAAGAAGGTTCTAAAATTGTGCTAATAAAAAACGACAACTATTTTGAATTTGAAGGCGACAATCGTTTGCCATACTTAGATGCTATTTCAATATCTTTCATCCGAGATAAAGAAACATCATTTCTTGAGTTCCTGCAAGGTAATATCGACATGGTATCGGGTATTGATGCCATTAATACGGATGAAGTATTGATGCCTGATGGTAAATTGAAGGAAAAGTATGCTACTAAATTTAAAATGCAAACTACCCCGTATCTAAAAACAGATTATTTAGGCTTTTTAATTGATGAAAATCTGGAAATAGTGCAAAAATCGCCTATAAAAACAAAAGCCTTGCGGCAGGCAATAAACTATGGTTTTGACCGCAAAAAAATGATGAAATATTTACGTAGAAACCTTGGTGTTCCTGCTACTTCCGGATTTATCCCTTTCGGTTTACCATCCTTTGGCTTAGCTAATATAAAAGGTTATGATTATAATCCCGACAAAGTAAGGGACTTGCTTATTGTTGCTGGTTACCCAGAAGGGAAAGGGATGCCAGAGATCTCCCTTGCAACTACTGAACTTTATTTAGAATTAGCAGAATATATTCAATCCCAACTATCAGAATTTGGTATTAAAATAAAAATTGATGTTCAAAAAGCTTCCATACTATCGGAGGCTGTTGCTAATGGAAAAGTCAATTTTTTTCGTAAATCATGGGTAGCCGATTATCCCGATGAGGAAAATTTCTTTTCCTTATTTTACAGTAAAAATTTTAGCCCTATTGGATTTAACTATACGCATTATAATAATCCAAAATTTGATGCTATTTATGAAAAAGCACTATTTGAATTAAATGATTCTATTCGATATAGCTATTATAATCAAATGGATCAATTGTTAATAGATAACGCTCCAATAGTTCCACTTTATTACGATCAGGTAGTTAGGCTTGTAAATAATAACATAAGTGGCTTAACATCCAATCCCATGAATATGCTTTCATTAAAAAAAGTAAAAAAAAATAGGTAGTATCACTATAAAATTATAAATTTAAATGCGCAAATAAAAAACAATAGAATAAATTCACTTTTCCAGCTTTAATTCAATTCGAATTCTATTTCGTTTATGATTGAAAATTCGCAAATCGAATCTTAAATTTATGAGTAATAAAATATCCGAATCAATAGTGCCCAGTGCCAATGCTAAACTTATTGATGTTGAAAAGGCTATAGCAAGTAAAAACCCTAAACTATTAAAATTTTTGCCTTCATTTGTTCTTAGCTATATTAAAAAAGTGCTTCATGAGGATGAATTAAATGATGCAAATAATAGAAATAGCAATAGTTTCGAGCTTGATTTTGTAGATGCCGCTATTAATGAATTTGGTGTTAATGTAAAGGTAATCGGAGAGGAAAATATCCCAAAAACAGGTGGGATAATAATTGTTGCTAACCATCCACTAGGAGCTTTGGATGGTATTGCTTTTATGAAGGCTGTTGGTAAACATCGAAAGGATATCAGATTTTTAGTGAATGATTTATTATTGGCAATCAAAAATTTTGGCCAACTATTTATACCTGTTAATAAACATGGTAAGAACTCAGAAGATTATATCGAAATGATTGATAAAGTTTATGCCTCCTCTAATTGTATATTATTATTCCCGGCAGGCTTGGTTTCCAGAATGCAAAAAGCTGGAGTAATTGAAGATTTAATATGGAAAAAAAGCTTTATTTCTAAAGCAATAAAATACGAAAAAAATATTGTACCTGTTTATATTGATGGTTGCAATTCTAATTTTTTTTATAACTTGGCTTATTGGAGAAAAAAAATAGGTATCGGAGCTAATTTAGAAATGTTTTATCTTGTTGATGAAATGTATAAACAAAAAGGCAAAACAATTACCTTTACTTTTGGCGAAGAAATTAAATGGCAAACCTTTACCAATAATCAACGGGATGAGTATTGGTCAAAAAGGGTAAAAAGCCATGTTTACGGATTAAAAAATGGTGACAAGTCTAAAATGATAGAAAATATATAGTATTATTTATTGTAAAAATTAATATTTATAATTTTAATAGTTTTATTATGCAAGCGATAATTGAAGCAATACCAAAAAATATCCTAGTGAAGGAACTCTCAGGGGATAAATTTGTACGTATCACTAATAATGGAGAAAATGAAATTTATATTATTACACACCACGATTCACCAAACATAATGCTTGAAATTGGTCGTCTGCGTGAACTTACATTTCGTGATTCGGGTGGCGGCACTGGTAAAAGTATTGACATTGATGAATATGATACAGCGGATGCACCTTATAAACAATTAATTGTTTGGAGCCCTCTAGAAAAAGAAATTGTAGGTGGTTATCGTTTTATACAATGCAAAGATGCACCAATCAATAGTGATGGAATTGTTCAACTTGCAACTACTGAGTTATTTAAATTTTCAGCAAAATTTGAAAAAGATTATTTACCCTTTGTTATTGAATTAGGGCGTTCATTTGTTCAACCCAAATATCAACCTTCAGTTGATAATCGGAAAGGTTTATTTTCATTGGATAATTTATGGGATGGTTTGGGAGCGCTTATTGTAGATAATCCTAATATTAAATATTTTTATGGAAAGGTTACTATGTATACGCATTTTAATGTAAATGCACGCGATATGATATTATCCTTTATGAATTATTATTTTCCTGACCCCGAAAAATTAGTTGTCCCAATTGCTCCTTTACCTATTAAAACAGATGTTTCAGATTTTTTGAAATCAATCAATGGCTTAAATTATAAGGAAGGGTACCGCATTTTAAACCATCACGTAAGGGAACTTGGTGAACATATTCCTCCACTTGTAAATGCGTATATGAATTTGTCTGCTACCATGAAAACCCTTGGCACTTCTCTTAACACCCATTTTGGGGAAGTAGAAGAAACAGGAATTATGGTTACTATTGGTGACATATACGATTCGAAAACAGAGCGTCACATAAAAACTTATACTAAATAATGGAAATAAAAACTGCACAATTTGTAATTAGTAACACGGATGTGGCCAAATGCCCGCCGCCTACTCTTCCTGAATTTGCCTTCATTGGTAGATCCAATGTTGGTAAGTCATCACTTATTAATATGTTATGTGAGAGAAAGGATATGGCAAAAACATCCTCTAAGCCTGGAAAAACGCAACTAATCAATCATTTTATAATTAATAAAAATTGGTATTTAGTTGATTTACCTGGTTATGGTTATGCTAAAGTTTCAAAAGATTTGAAGGAAAAATGGAATTCGTTTATAGAACAATACCTAGTAAACCGCCAAAATTTAATGTGCGTTATGGTATTGCTTGATTCCCGCATACCTCAACAAAAAATAGATTTGGAATTTATGGATTGGTTGGGAGAAAATGAAATCCCTTTTGTTATGGTTTTTACAAAAATTGATAAACTATCTAAATTAAAAATTAGCGCAAACATAAATAGTTATAAAAATGAAATGGGCAAACATTGGGATGAATTGCCACAGTGTTTTTATACATCGGCCGAAAAAAAAGAAGGTAAGGACGAATTATTACAATTTATTACTAAGGCAAATAAGTTATTCAAAAACTTATAGATATTCTATTCAGAGGCTGGATGAGTAAATAATATTGTTATTTTTATTGCTCTTTCTATTTCATGTTTACAAATTGCAAAGGCAATTCATATTTCCCGGATCGTATGAGGGATATAATTTCTTGTAGGTCATCAATTTTTTTTGCTGCTACTCTTACCTGATCATCCATTAATTGCGCCTGAACTTTAAGCTTGGAATCTTTAATATCTTTCATAATTTTCCTTGCAACATCTTTAT
>CAMBDK010000109.1 GCA_945865315.1 Chitinophaga pinensis
TTAGACTTCATTTTTAAAATGCTCATTTACCCAAGTAAACTGCGCTTTTAAAAATTTGTCTGCCTAAAAAATTCTAATTTTTAGAACTCCCCTATGAAATACCTTCTTAACTTAGAATTTACCGATGAAATTTAAACCGCATGGCCCGGAGAATTGAATAGCTGCAGGGGGCAAGCTTAAAACCATTGGTATAAAAGAATTTACCCCCCTTTTTACTGCAATATTGTAAATCCAATATTAAGTTTCATTCTATTGCTACTACTAGCAGCACCTCCTCCTATTACAATGCGATTTGCTGCTATTGCTCCATTGGACGCCAGTAAATGCAGTCCATTGTTTTTTATTTTACCGGATATCACTTGTTGGATGTAACGCGCTATATTAAAGCGATATTCGTGGGTAACAGCATTGTACTTCCCTCCAAAATAATTTGCCCCTTCGTTTAGGTCGGCCAAAACAAAGCTGCTGCCATCGTCATGAATGCCAAAAAGCACCAAATTTTCAGGCGCGGCAAATGTATCCAGCTGATAGCTTGGCGTAACGTCTACTTTAATTACAAGCTCAGCTTTATTTATAGCTACAGACCCCGAATTTAAAAGGTTCATTATGTATGGAAACTCTATTTTTGTTTTAACACCGGCCATTGATTGAATAAAAACAACATCATTTTCAACAGCTGGTATCGGACTCACACTTAACTGAGCCGCAAGGTCCCCATCAATACCATTAGCATAATTATGCGTAAAGTGGGAAAAACGAGCCACGCTGCCAAAACTTAAATCATATTTTAATGAATCGTCTGTATCATTATGGTAATATAATATAATTTTAGATTGTGGGTCGGCCATCTTAAAGTTTAACATGTTCCCTTCTCCACTTATTAAGCTTGAAGTATTTTCGGTACTAACATAAAGCCCCTTAATAAAACTTTGAAAAGCTGTATTGGTAGCTAAGTTGGGTAAATTCTGATTGTTTAAAATAGAAGCGCCAAAAGCATTGCTAAGCGGCACCCTTAACTGTGGCTTTAACACTTCATTATTTATTGTAAGGATTTTTGATGGCGCTGGAGTAAAGGCATAATCGTTCGCCAAATCAACAGTTGATGTAATTAAAGTATTATTCGAATAGTAGTTGGAGACTCCTTTTATCTCTTCCAGCACTTCATAAACATTTATTCTTTGTTCGGAACAAATCCTTTTTCCGTAATAACTAGGGGAATAAACCAATGCTAAAATTACAGAGTCTATTTGTGGGTTAGTTCCAAATACAGGATTATTTGTAGGCAATCGCAATTGGCTATAAAGGGAGGCTGTAGCGGCTCCAAATACGGGATCGATATATTTACCAAGTAGTGCGTCGGCAGTTATAATAAGTGTTTCGTCGGTACGCAAGGAGTCAACAAGCACCGTTTTGGCATTAATTGTTGCCGTATCTTGATACACAACATTCAACAAATCGTTAAGAGGCTGAACGTCAAGACCTATAACGCTAGACTCGTCACAGGATGATGTGCTTATTAACATAAATGCGCAGAGGCATAAAAAAAAAATTGCCCCTTCCCAACATGAAGTTAGAAGAGGCAAAGTTTTAGACGGTATTTTATTGGACATAAATAGTAAAATAATAAAATCAAATAGAATTCTTTTATTAGCTAAAAGAGAGATTAATCCTCTGCTAACAATATTCGTGTTTCTTAATCAACCAAAACAGCAGCTTCCTCAAGAACCGCATCATAAAAATCAGAATACGCGTCAATATATTCATCTCCAGCTATAAACTCAAGAACAGGCTTGCCTGATTTTTTAATGTATTTATCTAACTCGGCATTTATTTTCGGGCTAGCTTTAATTATACCATCCGCTAAATCTATTGCCTGCTTGCTCACGTTTACAAAAGTTGGATTTTTATAATATTCTACATCCGACTTTTCAATTCCGTCAAACATCACTTTTTTTACAAAATCCTTATGCAAAGGAGCAGTAAACTCATCGTCGTAAACTGAATACACAATTTTCGTGTCTGTAAAAAGAGGGTTATCTTTGAATGATTTTTTTAAATATAGGGCTGTTAAACTAGTCATCCAACCATGCAAGTGAACTACATCCGGTGACCAGCCTAATTTGTTAACCGTTTCAATTACCCCGCGACAAAAGAAAATAGCGCGCTCATCATTATCTGCAAAGTGGTCGCCCTTTTTATCGGTAAGCGTAAATTTTCTCTCAAAATACTCCAAATTATCAATAAAATAAACCTGCATGCGTGCAGCCTGTATGGAGGCTACCTTTATAATTAATTGGTGATCGGTATCGCCAATAATCAAATTCATTCCCGACAATCTTATTACTTCATGCAACTGGTTGCGTCTTTCGTTAATACAACCATATTTTGGCATGAATGTTCTTATTTCTTTCCCTCTCTCTTGTATTCCTTGAGGCAATTTCCTGGAAATTAAACCAATTGGGCTGTCATTTAAATAAGGGCAAACTTCTTGAGATACAAATAAAACTCTTGCTTTCTTCTTCATGTCGTTTTAAATTAAGATTAAATTATTTAATATACTGCGTTCTTTATTTATATGAAGCCAAAAAATGAAGGATAACTTCCTTTTATTACCCTTTAAAATAGACTTATTTTAAAAAGAAAACAAAAGTACAAAAAAATATTGCAATTTCAAAGTAATATATTAAATTCGCCCAATTCTATAATTAACAAACAGCAAATTGTAATATTGAAAAAAAACAGACAACAATATAATATAGAGGCTTTTACATAAGCCCTTTTGTTTAAAACGAAAAAGCGACTGGCGTTATTGTATTCAGGAAAAAAGGAACACAATGTAACATACTTTAAATCTCTATAAAGAGATTTTTATTTTAGCTTTTATCCTTATTATCATTGAAGGCTTTCTGCAAGGAAACCTTAGGGGTTAATGTATATAAAAGATAATAAAAACAGCCGTTTAAATTTATTTTATTAATACGCAACATAATTTTATTGTAGGGTTCGGAAAGCCCAAACTAATATTTTAAAAGGATTAATTTGATGGTTGTATTAAACTCCCTTGAACAGTTAACAAAACACTTAAAAAAAGTAAGGGACCAAAATTATAACATTGGCTTTATACCAACCATGGGCGCATTGCATCCCGGCCATATTTCATTAATACATGCCGCCCAGCAGCAGCAAGATATAACTGTTTGCAGCATATTTGTTAACCCTACACAATTTAACGATTTAAATGATTTACTTAAATATCCACGAACCATTGAGGCGGATTGTAAACTATTGGAGGAGGCTCGTTGCGACATCGTATTTATTCCGGAAGTATCCGAGATTTATAGCCCCGAAGAGCTTTTATTAAAAAAAAATAGCCTAGAAGATAAAAGCTGGACGGAAGGCAAAACGGTTGATTTTGGATTATTAGCTGATGTGATGGAGGGCGCACACCGCCCCGGACATTTTAATGGGGTGGCGCAAGTGGTAAGTAAGTTATTAAAAATTGTAAGGCCTAACAAAGCATATTTTGGACAAAAAGACTTTCAGCAATTAGCAATAATAAGAAGTTTGGTAAAACAATTGAATTTGCCAATTCAAATTATTGCTTGCCCCACTATAAGGGAACCTAGTGGCTTAGCAATGAGTTCTAGAAACGAAAGATTATCACACAAGGAAAGGACCAGCGCGGCATTACTATCGGAAATATTATTTGAGTTAAAGGATTTGTACCTACAAAAGACCATACCGGAGCTAAAATTATTTGTAGCGAATAAAATAATGACCGACCCAATGATAGAACTTGAATATTTCGAAATTTCGGATGCCGAAACGCTACAGAAAATTACTCATTTCGGATTAACAAAAAGCGCTGTTGCCTGTTTTGCAATTAAATTGGGCGGTATCCGCCTTATCGACAACATTGTTTTATATTAAATTGGATTAATAATAATATAGGCCTCCTAACTATCCTCTGGATTTTTATCCTGGGACTCAAAAGATTCGCCAAATCCGGTAACATCAATTTTTTCATTTTCCTCCTCTTCGCCCAAATCATATTTTTGGCTGACAGGCCCTTCTTTTCGAAAATAGTACGCTGTTAAAGTGCCTGCCAAAGCTCCTAACAAATGAGACTCCCACGACATGCCGCTCTTCAATGGCAAAACCCCCCAAAGTGTGCTGCCATATAAAAACACCACAAATAAAGACAAGGAAAGTAAACGGGAATCTTTTCTAAACACCCCGCTAAAAAACAAAAAAGTTACAAAACCATAAATAATGCCACTAGCCCCAATGTGGTAAGCGTCACGAGCAAGCGCCCAAACCCAAACGCCTGTCATTAAATATACCCAGAAAAATATTTGAAAAGCGATGGGCCTATAAAAATATAATATTACAGCGCCTAAAATTATCAGTGAGGGGGAATTAGCTATTAGATGGTTAAAATCCGAATGCAATAAAGGAGAAGTTATAATCCCTAATAAGCCATGAAAGGTTCTAGGAAAGAGGCCAAAAGTAAACAAACTAATATTTTGAGCAAGTTCAAATAACTTTATCCCCCATATCGCTAATATAAATAGGCTGGGGTAAAGAATACTAAAAAACAATTTAGACTTGGTATTGCGCACTTACAAATTTAATAAAAAAAGCCCTCTGTAAAAACTTGATTAATTGGATTATAAAAAGTCGTTTTTAGAAACTAAAACATAAAAGGCAAATCCACTTTAAAAATTTATTATAATCTGTGTTTCAAAAATACAATGTTTTATTCTTAAACATCCTAATTTTTTTCTCGGTCTTTTATTTAGAGTCTGTCTATAATGTCCGATTTTTTTGTTGTTCTTGTTTTGAAAACCAGTCATTTACCAATGTAAACTCCTGATTTTCAAAACTACGAAAGCCTCGAACTCGAACATTATAGTTCCGACTCTCGACTCTATGGACAAACACTATTTAGTTCATTTTGATAATAAAAAAAATAAAAAGGCCCCTGATTTAATTTCCTCTCCATAAAAAAATCATTTCTTGCTATTGGTATCGCTTTTAGCGAGGCTTTTGTCAAGTTGTTCTATATTTTCTGGTATTGCATAAATTTTATTTGTTTTGCTATCTACAAGTATCATTACCGGCGTTGATAGTATGAAATAAGCATTGGCTTGCTCACTGTTGATTCCTCCTTCACATCTTATGTGTTTCCAATCTGGCAGCTTAGTGATTGCATCGGTCCAGATAGGGATTTCTGTTGCTGTTTCGTCAAGGCCAAGTGCAAAAACCTCTACCAATTTTTTATCGCTTAATTGCTGATACCAAGGGTAAAGTTTGCTTACTAATTCTTTACAATGTCCGCAATCGGCACTCCAGAAAAGAAGTAATTTATAGCGGCTATTGGTTTTGTATTTACTAAACAAAACATCCTTGTCTGCCATTTTTATTGAAAAGTCGGGAGCCATAGAGCCTATCAATAAACTTTTTATTCCTTTTAATCTTTTTTCTATCGCTTGTCTTTTATTGGTAAGGCAGTTGGTATCTTTTAGGTAAGTCTCCAGCATTTTGATGCCTACCTGCATATTAAAACTTTCGAAGCCATTATAAAAATAATCCACCATCCAGCCATACACAAGTGGATGACCGTTGCGGGCTTTTTCTATCGCTGTTTTTCCGGCTAGTGGGAAAAGAGAGTCGCGCAAGGTTTCGGTTACAGATAAAGAGCCATAAATATTAACATAGCTAGTCATCCATTCTTTTAGCTGCGTAGTATTTATTAATAAGGAATCATTAAGATCTATCCCATCAAAATAATGCGTTAATACACTTTGCAGCCTTAGCTGGTCTTGCCTCGCCTGCTCCTTCAAACTAACAGAGGAGGGGGCTGATGTGCTTAATTCGCTGCCTTTAAATTCTATTTGCGGCACATACTCAAACTGAAAAGTATGGCTCACAAACAATGCGTGGTTTAGTGTCCTTTGTTCTGTTATCCATTGGTTGTATTCGCTGCGTCTTTTTTCATATTCTTTAATGCCCTGGCGATAAAATGTGGACTGCGTATCATCATAGTTCATCAAAAAGTTTTGAAGCAATCTTATATTCTCTTTTTGTTTGCTGTTTTCTTTTGTGAAATTTGCAAACAATGTGTTTTCTTTTTCCTCCTTTTGGAAATAAGTACTGTCATTATTGCTACAGTATATAGGGTTTGCCCACAGTTCTATGTTTTGATTGGAAATAAAAACATGTTTTTCGCAGGGGTAGGGGCTGCTGTTTGCTTTTTCTTTGTAATCAAAGCGCAGCACAAACTCTCCTGGCAGTAACGTTTGCGAAATTGTAATGATGCCTGTTTCACCATTTTTTATACCTGATTTTTCGGCTATGGGTTTTAATGCATTACTACCGCTTAAGGGTATTAGTGTTATTTTGCTTTCGAAACTGCCGCGCACATTAATTTTTAAAGTAATGTCCTGAGCCAAGCTGTTAAAAGCGAGAAATAAAAAAACGAATGCGCAAATTTGTTGCTGGGTAATTTTAATGCTGCTCCGTATTTTTTTGTACCCCTCAGCTTGCAATGATTCTGAGACAAGCTTTTTTATTGCTTTTTCTTTCAACATAAATTTATAGGGATTATACATTTTCATAATGCAAAGATATAATTTTATGCTACTGTGCTGAGGTTGTTTACCCTCCTTAATTTAAAATCAATTTGCTATAAAAACTGGAGATATAAAAACTGTGTCGTCGATAAGATAATGGTATCCTAAAAATTACCTTTGGTGCTATTCGCAATATCCGCTCTGTGAGGATTTTTTACTGCAACAATAGTGTTATGGGAGTTATTGACAAGATCAATTAGTCTGAAAAGCCCTTTTTATTAAACAAATACATGCTATTTAAAAGCGATATCAGAAAACCTTTAAAATGAAATATATTTATGCATTTTTAAAACTGGAACGCTTATTTTGAATGTAATTGCTTTTATGCTGTTGGGTATTTCAAAAAAATCACCTTGGACTTTTAAAAATATCGTCCGCATTACCGCCAAAATGGGCTGGCGCTTTTTCTTTATCTAAATTATTTGATTGCGTATCGCGTTTATGAATTAAAAGCTGCCACCTAGTATTAAATATTTCACCCTGTGCATTAGAATGAATGAGCATGTATTTATTAGTAACCAAATCGGGATTATAGAATACAAACTTTTTGTTTGATTGCCTATTGCTTGGGAATGTTGCCGCTAGAGCCTTATCAAATAAACTATAATATTCCCATATTTCATAAGGATAGGCGCTTGGTTCATAATCCACTTTTGATCTTTGGTCGGGTGGGCCATATTGCAAATAAACCCTTCCTCTATCCGTATCATAACCCTTTAAACCATAAGTGCCAAATTCTTTATTTACCTTCAACACTTCTTTAAAATATTCTAACCATATCAATTGGGGGGTTATTTCATTCCTGGATTTCCAGAAATTATAAAAAAACTGTTGCATCAACGCTATATTTTTTCCATTAATTTGATTTTCGGCATTTTGAATTTCAGCAATACTTGAGATAGGCCTTAAACATTTTATATACCCCAATAAGGTATCCGCATTAACATAACTATCTACAAAGGTGTTATTTACATTTACAGCGGTTAAATCGGCCATACTTAATTTCCCCTTGGAATTTTTACGCTGGAAAAAATAACGGTAATCGGCTTTAATTTTATTTTCTTTATCCCTAAGTTCGAGCACCAAATTATAATTACCCGAAGGCAATTTTTCTATATTAAACTCGGCGAGTAGCACGTTCACATCACTTGCCTGCTGTTTTAAAAAAGCGCTATAATCGTTCAGCTTAACTTTATTTTCAAATGATTCTAAAAAATAATTCAACACTATTTTTTCGCCATCTCCTATGATATTTTTTGAGTTGTATATTTCAGCATAAAACTTAATTTTATTAATGTTTTCAGGATAAAAAGTAGACACGTAAGTTATCAATTCAAAACCATTTTTTGTTAGAACGGATGGAATAGTTGATTTTGTATATGATTCTAATGCTTGAATATCTGAAATGGATACCCTATCAGCAGGGAAACTAACAGTTACCGGAAAACTAGTAACAAAGGGCTTTTCAGATGGGTTGTTTTTATCGGAAATTGAAATTTCTACAATAAAGTTTCCGTTGGCTAATGAAAACCTTTGTTGATCGATAAAATTTGGATACATATTAACGGTATCATCTAATTCGGGGCTATTTAAAGTATATTTTAATGCATTTTTAATTTCATCATTTTGGCTAAAAGCAATGGCAATATTAAGTTCGCCCTTAAATTTCCCATTTGCATTTTTTATAAATTTTACGGAATTACCTATAACAGACAAATATGTTTCGATATATGGACTTTTGCCAGGGATATTAAAGGTGGCGTAGGTTAAATAAGCTGTAATTTTATTTCCATAAATATTAAATACAGTAATTACAATTACAAATAATGTAAATATATATTTTTTCATCTGTGGGTAAATTTAAAAAGGTTATTTCTATTACGGAACATTTACAAAGTTAATCATTAATTATTTTTTTTCATTTTTATATCTCCGAAAACAAAAAAACATTACTTTTGTCATCTGGAGAAATGGCAGAGTGGTCTATTGCGGCAGTCTTGAAAACTGTTGAGGGTTACACCTCCTGGGGTTCGAATCCCTATTTCTCCGCATCATTTCTAACAAGAAATAAGCTAAAACCCTGATTATCAATGATAGTCAGGGTTTTTTTATTGAAAAATACGGCTCTGAAAACGACTTAAAACGCCATAAAACGACACATTTATTTTGCAACTTGTGACGTAATCCAAAAAAACACCAATTACGTCACAGTATGTCGCTCAATGTCTCGTCCTGTCTTGTTTTGACGTTTTGCAACTCGAGATTTTGTCATCAAATTTGTACTCAAAATGGGGGGGGCATTTGATAAAATTCCGCCCTTGCAGGTATTCCGCCCTTGCAGGTGTTATTTCACCTGCAAGGGCATCAATGGTGGTGTTTATGCAGCAAAAGCATAAAGGCGCTTCGTAAATTGCAGGTGAAATAACACCTGCAATGGCAGAAAGTGCTCATTAGGATGCGTCATAATTTTCATATTGCGACTCTATAATGGAAAATATTTTCCAAAAAATGCATTATAGTGGAAAACATGAGCTAATTTTGTGGTAAATCTGATGGATAATGGAAAAAAATAGGCCGATACACTTGCAAGAGGTAATATGTAGTTCACGGGATGCTAAGATTTCTAAACAAATTACAAAATTGTTATCTGCTGGAGTCATTATAAAAATTGCCCCAAGGGTATATTCTTCGAATTTAGACGAACCAATAGAAGGCATTATACGAAGAAATCTCTTTCAGATTTTAGGGACTATCTACCCTGGTACAATGCTTAGCCATCGCTCTGCTTTTGAATTTCAGCCAACTAAAACGGGACAGATATTTTTAACTACGAGTTATACTAAAAAAGTAAAGCTTCCTGGAATTACTATTCAATTTCTATCAGGCCCTTCACCGATAGAAGGTGATAATAAATTTTCAGGTGAATTGTCTGCCTCTCAGAAGGCACGTGCATTTTTGGAAAACTTGCAAGCAACAAAGAAATTAGGTAGTGAATCAAAATGTTTGAGTTTTCCAGAAATAGAGGAGCGATTAGAACAGATCATTCGAGTTAATGGCGAAGAAGAAATTAATAAATTAAGAGACCAAGCTCGTGGAATCTCTGAGCAATTGGGTATGCAACAGGAGTTTGAAAAATTAAACCGATTGATCAGTGCCTTGTTAACTACAAAAACATCAAAAATATTAAGTTCACCTTTGGCAAAAGCGAGGGCATTTGGAAAGCCCTATGATCCTTCAAGGATGGAATTATTTGAAACTTTATTCCGTGAGTTACAGCAAATAGAATTCCCATATCGAGAGGAGAAAAATACTACTCCCACATCTTTTAGAAATTTTGCATTTTTCGAAAGCTATTTTTCAAATTACATTGAAGGAACGGTATTTGAAATTGATGAAGCAAAACAAATCATTCAAACCAATAAGCCAATTCCAGAGAGAAACGATGATAGTCATGATGTATTAGGAACGTATCAGATTGTTTCTAATAAAAAGGAAATGGAAATTACGCCTTCAACTCCTGAAGAGTTTTTGAAAATAATAGCTTTTCGACATTCGATATTGCTGAGTGCGAGAGTTGATAAAAACCCTGGTCTTTTTAAAGACAAGAATAATTTTGCAGGAAGTACTGCCTTTGTAGATTATAATTTGGTAAGAGGTACATTGATTCAAAGCTATGACTTTTATAGTGCATTGGATCATCCATTTGCCAAAGCTGCATACATTATGTTCGTTATGAGTGAGGTACATCCTTTCTTGGATGGAAATGGTCGAATTGCACGAGTGATGATGAATGCGGAGCTTGTAAAAGCAGGACAATCAAAAATTATAATTCCTACTGTCTTTAGAGAGGATTATATGGGAGCATTGAAGAAATTCACGAAACAACGTAAATGTAATACGTATATCAAAATGTTACAACGTGCTGAGGAGTTCAGTGCGAATGTATATTCAGAGAATATGGATGACATGCAAGCGTATTTAACTTCATGCAATGCATTTATCGAAGATTCAGATGTGATATTGAAAATAAAGACACGTTAATATGAATTTAATGAGTGGGTTAAAAAATCATAAGTCAGGATGCTTCGCAGATTACAGATGAAATAACTCCTGCAATGGCAGAATAGCATTAATGGTGCCGTTTATACAGCAAAAGCAGAAAGGCGCTCCGTAAATTGCAGGTGAAATAACACCTGCAATGGCAGAATAACACCAGCAATGGCAGAAAAAACTACCCTTTCTTATTTTAATCGTTTAGGACGCTATTG
>CAMBDK010000110.1 GCA_945865315.1 Chitinophaga pinensis
CAGACTGGCGCGTATTATTTGGATAAATTTATTTGTCGCTTATAAAGGTTCCGGTAATTAGAAGTTTATTACCGGCATTTGATCGGCATAGCGTATGATATTTTAAAATGTTTTTCCGCCCTTGTTGGTATTCGGAAATATAATAAAACAGCCATTGCAGGTGTTGTTTCACCTGCAATTGTCTGCAGGCAAGGATTAAACAAAAAACGCTAGGCTAACAGCTTGGCGTTTTTTGTTTGATGTGAAATCAAAAATTATGAGTGAGATAGTTGCTGCACATTCGCTTTAAAAACAAAAGCATCCAGAAACTCCTTTATCAGCTTCTTTTTATCATTGGGTAGTTGTTCTATCTTTTAAAACTATAAAAGCAAGTCATTGTCTTTAATAGTGTTCTTTGTCTTATCATCTATATTCCCATTCAGTAAAAAATCAGTCGATACATCAAAAGATTTAGCAACATCATGGAACAAAGCATGAATGGCTTATTTATTCGCTCAATTGGAATAGTGCGAGCAACAGGTATAATAGGGCTGATAAATTTGACTTACAATATATTTAGATACGAACAAGTAATGCGCCAAAAGCCAATAAAATCAACCAATAGATAGATAGATAGATAGATAGATAGATAGATAGATAGATAGATAGATAGATAGATAGATAGATAAATGAATTTTTATTAGTTTTTTCAAATTAAATAATATACATTTACTTATGATAGAAAATCGTTTAATGGGTTCTACGATTTTTTAAAAATCAAAACTGAAAAAAGCAATTTTTAGAACCCACCTAAAATTAAATTATTAAACCCTCATTAAAAAAAAATATGAAAACAAACAAATCAATTTTAAACATCATTTTAGCAGTAACCATTTCAGGTTTAGTAATTTCAGGCTGCAAGAAAAAAGATGAGGAAGAGTTAAGTGTACCGCCTATACCAAGGCACGTAACATACCGGATAATTTGTTCGGATTGTTCTGTGTTTTATTATAAAGCAGAAATGGTTCAGGGAACTGAATATAATCAGAACAGTACCTGGTCTTATTCTTTTGATGGAGTAAAAGGAGATGTTGTCCAGCTTGTTGCATATAACACCTCTGGAACTCCTCAAGCTGTAAGTGCAACCATCATGCTCAATAATGATACACTTGTATCAAGGACTAATTATTGCCCGATCTCTGGATATAGTTTTATTAGAGATACGTTGAAATAACAAAAAAGTATTAACGTTTAAAGTGTTCGTTTTTTTCCGCCCTTGTTGGTGTTCGGAAATATAATAAAACAGTCATTGCAGGTGTTATTTCACCTGCAATTGTGTGCAGGCAAAGATTAAACAAAAAACGCTAGGCTAACAGCTTGGTGTTTTTTGTTTGAAGTGAAATCAAAAATTATGAGTGAGATAGTTGCTGCACATTCGCTTTAAAAACAAAAGCATCCAGAAACTCCTTTAGCAGCTTCTTTTTATCATTGGGTAGTTGCTCTATCTTTTAAAACTATAAAAGCAAGTCATTGTCTTTAATAGTGTTCTTTGCCTTTCTTCCAAGCCGTTTTAACAGTCCATCCGAGCTCCTCCAATACATGTTGGGTTGCTGTTTCTACTAGGCCATCTTCTGAATATTCTTAACTCATGGGCGCATTAATTTATTCAATCTGGTTTTATATGATTGCAAATAATTTAGTTTAGTGCTTTTATTGAGGTATGATGCCGTTACCAAGGTTTCTACTTTATTGGAATCGGATATCATTAAATTGAATATTTTTTCGAACTGCTTTTTACTTAAACCGGCATGTTCGGCAAGAATAGAAAATTGTTGACGTATTTTTCCTTGACCAATATTTTTCGGTAGAAGCCCATCGTCTAATGCAAAATCCTTATCAACAATATGTATTCTGCTGTTTAATAAATCATACGCAGGACTCAAACGATAATCCCCCAGAGGTGTTTCCAGCAATGAAAAATTTTTAAAGTGTGCATCACCGTTTGAAAACAGGTAGTTAAATACCAAAACTTTGAAAAGCTTGGGAGCTTCCAACCTATAGGCAGGTAAATGCTGCTTCATCAACTGAAACAACTCTAAATAATTGCCTAAATACTTGTAGTGCTCCCCGTGAGTTTGCGGTGTTCTGCCGGCCAGTGATGCAAAATCATCCTGAGCCCATTTTGTTCCATCCTCTTTTACATCAAATCGCTTTGTAATATATGCTGGGGCACCATTCTTAAAAAATATCAATGCATTTTCTGCTGTTTCAATGCCATATACCTGACGGGCAATTTGCATAGTTAAATGCTCATTAGCAGGCATTTGGTCTGCTCTTGTTCCCGTACCCGGAATAGGTTTCAGTATATAGGTACCACGTTCACCCTCATTGATTAGTCTTAACTTATTTTTATCAAGCAGCACAGAAAATTTTTCCTGAACACCTGAAATAGACATACGTTGCCTGTTCTCTTCAAATAATTTATCCGTTTTCTGATTGGATGCCGGTGATTCATAAGGTAATACATGGTATACTTTTTTTCCATCGAATACCCTCTTCAAGCAAGTTCTACTGTATGTTTCAAAACCACTTGCAAGTGTGCCGAGACAATATTTTATTTCAGGTAAACTCATTTATTATCTATTTTAACTACTCTTACTGCCCCTATACTATCGTTTTTCGCAGTGGTCATTAGTAATCCGAAATAATCATCCGTATCTATTCGCATGTGTTTACATACCACTTGCTTATTGGAACCTTCAGGAAGCATATTAAAGAAAAAAGGGAAAAGGTATTTTGAATGAAACTCTTGCTGTTTTTTCGGTAAAGTAAGACTGATACCTTGCTTATCGCTGTTCGCAAACCATTCATCATGGTAACGAAACGTAAACGAACCATCATCATGCTGTGTTAATACACCCGCTTTATCTTCCTTATAAAATATTTTTGCCTGTCTCATTTACGTGTTGTATTTTTCACTTGCAAGCAAACTTCCATACCTAAAACATCGGCCAGCTTTTGTAATGTAAGCAGCGTTGGATTACCTTTCCCACTTTCAAATTGTTTTAAGGTTCGCAATCCCACACCCGAAAGTTCTGCAAGCTCTTCTTGCGTTACCTTCATCATTTCTCTACGCTCTTTTATTGATTGAATAATTTCTTTATAGTGCATGATATGGCTCTTTTATATGCAAATATACAATCGTTTTTATAAAAAGCAATAAAAAGAGCAATAAAAAGCACTTTTAAATGTATTTACTTTAGGATATCTATAAAATCTACTAAATAGTGCATTAAAATACACTATTTAACTATAATATTTTATAAATGCTTCAGGATAAGTAATCTTAAAAGCGCTTGTTTGAAAGTCTGAATCCCACATAAAACCAGGTTTTTCAAAAATTATAAAATCTTTTCCTCCACTTAAAAGGGAGCCAAAACCAATTTCCTTGGCATATATAAAATCGTTCAAAAATGACGATTTAACGACCCTTTGTAAATCATTGGGATCAGTTTTAAATAAACCCTTACTCTTAATATAGTTTGGCAGTAATTTTTTAATGAAATGGTTTACGTTTAGATTGAAGTTTGAGCACTTAAATGTTATTTTATCAAAGGTAGAATAGAGAGATTTATTTATTGAATCAATTTCTTTATCAGTAATAATCACGGGATATATAAAATGCAATAAGTCTAACAATAAAATATCTCGATATTTATTTTCTCCTTCTTTCCAATTAATGTTTAAACATAAAAAAACTGCGTGCTCAAATATTGATTTTCTTAACGAAATGACTTTATCATTCAGAACTTCATATTCATATTTTTTATATCCAGCTAACGAATTTGCATTTAAAAGAATACCTCCTAACATTTCTATCAAGTAATATTTTAACCCGTAACTATCTTCAGAATTATATACCCCCTAAGTCAAATACCGATTTTCATAAGTGTTTACTTTATATTCTTTCTGTTCAATCCATAGTTTAAAACAAATTGGAATTTTTTGGTGCAGAAAAATGATCAATTGATATTAATACCAAAATGTTTGACCTATGTTTGACCTGAGAAAAAAATGGAGTTCCCTAAAATGAAGAAAGACAAGCTAAAAGGCTTGTCTCTCTAAGTACCCGGGATCGGACTTGAACCGATACAATCGCAATGATTACAGGATTTTAAGTCCTGCGTGTCTACCAATTCCACCACCTGGGCATTCCATTGATCAAAAAAAAATTACAACTAATTTAATTTGGAGCGAAAGACGGGATTCGAACCCGCGACCTCGACCTTGGCAAGGTCGCGCTCTACCAACTGAGCTACTTTCGCATAATGTTAATAAAAAAATTAAAGAACGTGCCTCAAACCTAATAATTTTGTATCATTACGGGAAGTTAATCAATTGATTTAACCTCAAAAGAAAATGATAAAACGTTTTTTTTCTAATTTAGAATTACAAAAGTAAGTATTTTTTTATTATTCGTGGTGTTTTTAAAAATCATTTTAATTAATTTAATTAATTTTTAAGGTTTTCAATTGTATAGAGTGTGTATATTTATGGTTTGAATAATATTAAATTATCAAATACTATTGAGCCGAACTAGCATTAAACAAGAATATTTTTCAAATAACATTTTGTTAACTAAAACTTAAACGCGAAGAAAAACAGACAAAGTAGCTGCGGGGCATTATTTTATTGGGGAGGATACGCAATAAAAAAACCAGCTACCACTAGGTTTTTTTGGCAATAACCATTAGATAAAAGAGTTCTGCTGCTTTATAATTTCTTTGATAGATTGACACAAACACAAAGTAGCTGTGGCAGAAAAAACGATAAAAAAAATTCCTCAGGGGCTTATTACAAAAAATTTACATGGAATGCTATAAGTGCTTAGCCGCAGAGCGAAGATGAAAAATAACAAACGATTATTCTTATTAAATATAAAAATATAAAAACACAAAAAAGCAATAAAAATTAGAACTATATTGATATGAAAAAAAACAAAATTATGGCTGGATATCAAATGCTGATGATACTTTCGGTGGTGGATGGCAAGTTTGTTAAATCGGAGGGCAAAGTAATTATTAGTTATTTGAGAAAAATATTTCCTTTTAGACTTAATTTAGACCGCGAAATGGAGGAACTCAGCGCACTTCCCAAGGAAGATTATTTGCTTCATTTTAATAATGTAATGAATGATTTTTATGAAGATTCTACAAAAAAAGAAAGAACAGCATTATTAAAGTTTGCTGTAAAGGTTGTAAACGCTGATAAGAAAATTACAGCTGAGGAGAATAGATATTTAAAAGAATTATTTTTTGCGTGGGATTCCGAGCACGAAGAATAAAACTAATTGCTTATAATTAATAGACTTTTTATCGCTTTTTAAAAACTAATTATTAATTAAGTTTTTGTGTTTCCGGTATTAAGGCTTATAAATAAGGCTAATCCTTTTATTTTTTTAGCGCGCGCAGGAAATGAAATTTAAATACTACACTAATTTATCGCATTTATTAAAAAAACAGTAATCTTATAGACACTCCTACTCTTGAAAACGCCACAAGTACAGCAAGAATCTGATTTTAAAATGATTGCCAAAACTATATTTGGCTTGGAAGAGGTTTTGTCTAAAGAGCTTCAACGATTAGGCGCCCGCAATATTGAAACGCATAACAGAGCTATTAGTTTTAGTGGTGACAAGGGTTTTATGTATAAAGCCAACATATGCCTTCGTACAGCTTTGCGAATATTGGTGCCGATAAATACATTTACAGTAATTGACGAAAAATCGTTGTACGACTCCATACAATCCATTAACTGGTCTGATTATATGGCCGTTACCGATACGCTAGCGATTGATACTGTATTAAATTCTGAATTGTTTACCCACTCCCAATACATTTCACAAAAAGCAAAAGATGCTATTGTAGACCAGTTTCGCGCACAATATGGTGAACGGCCATCGGTAGATTTAAGCAACCCTACGCTGCGTATTCATTTGCATATATTTCAAAATACGTGCACTGTTGCTTTAGATAGTTCTGGCGAATCCTTGCATAAGAGAGGCTATCGCGACAAAACTAATTTAGCGCCCCTCAATGAAGTTTTAGCTGCGGGAATGATATTATTAAGCGGATGGGATAAGCGAAGTACTTTTATAGACCCTATGTGCGGATCGGGAACTATTTTAATTGAAGCGGCTATGATTGCAAACAATATCCCCCCAGGATATTACCGTACAGAATATAGTTTTGAAGGATGGAAAAAATTTATGCCTTTTGATGAGGAATTGTATAATACCATATTTGATGGGGCTATCGATAAAATCACCAATTACGAACAACGTATCATTGGGGGCGAAATTTCACCAAACGTAGTAAAAAAAGCAAAAGAGAATGTTAAAAATGCGAAGGTAGATGATATCGTTTCAATTAAAAATTGTGATATAAATGATTTTGAAGTGCCTACAGGAACAGGTATTGTTATATTTAATCCACCATATGGGGAGCGAATGGTAAAAGATAATATTGAAGAATTGTATAAAAATATAGGTGATATATTCAAAGGGAAATTTGCTGGTTACGACTGTTGGATGATTAGTTCTAATTTAGAGGCCTTAAAAAAAGTAGGCCTTCGCCCCTCGCGAAAAATTGCATTGTTTAACGGGCAATTGGAGTGCCGGTTTATGAAATATGAAATGTATCAAGGGACAAAAAAAAGAAACCAAATAGAAGATATAAAAAAGACGGAATGAAAGGCCCCCTTATTTCTGCTCTCATAAAAACAATTTTGGCAACCAAAATCTTAATTGCTTCACACTCTCTATTAAAAACACTCCTAGTAAAGCTTTCAAAATAATTTCGACAAAACGGATATATTAATAAAAACAGAGGTTTTCATTTTTTTTGCAAAAAAACATCCTTATGAAAATTCGCGTGAGGAATGAGCAAACGCGATGCAGTGTTGCAGGTGTGGAGGAATCGTTTGTTCTTGATTTTTTGTTTCTTTTGTATCAAGACAAAAGAAAAACACACAGTTGTTGAACTATTTTAATTTGCGGATTTATTTAAAACCTATTCCTAAGTGAGTTTTCGGAGTGGACTCATTATTCACAATACTTTAATTATTCTAATCATTGCGAGGAACGAAGCAATCTCATTATTGGTATAAATTTCTTTTTCTACAAAAATCAACTACTTTCAACATTGCTAGGAACCACTTATATCAACAACAAAAAAACTGCTTTATAATAAATTTCCTATAATTATCAAATTCTAATCCCTATCACCAAAATATCATCCACCTGTTCTGTTCCTGCTTTCCAATTTTCTATAAAGTTATCTAAATATTCCCCTTGTTCCTGCATTGGTTTATCTTGAATATCCACTAATATTTCTTTAAACTTTTTGGTCATTAATTTTTTACCCTTAGGTCCGTTAAATTGATCGGCAAAACCATCGGTGCTTAAATAAATTGTATCGCCTGCTTGTAATTTTATTTCGTGTGTTTCAAAATGTTGATTATCTTCTGTTAAGCCACCAATGGCTCTTTTAGTAGCTTTAATTTCTTTTAAATTAGTTTGGCCACGAGGTATAATATAAAGTGGGCGATTTGCTGCAGCATAATGTAATATTACACCCTCTCCTTCGTATTCACCTTGGCTGAGGCTGCAAAGCGCTATGTCCATTCCATCTCTTGTTGATTCATTACTTTCTGATTGGCGTAAAGCGGTTTTAATGCCTATGTTCAATAGTTTTAAAATTTCTGAGGTATCTGAACTGTGAGCAACAGCATCCGATAATTTACTTAAACCAACCATACTCATAAATGCACCCGGCACTCCGTGACCTGTGCAATCGCCGGCAGCAATAAAAGCCACTCCCCTCCCCTTTGGAATTAAGCTGGGATTGAGATGAAAAAAATAAAAATCGCCACTAACAATATCTTTTGGTTTAAAAAGCACAAAACTATTTGGAAATGCTGCCAATATATCTGTGTAATCTGGAAACATTGCACCTTGTATGCGCTTTGCATAATTGATACTATCTAAAATTTCTTTTTGTTTCTCATCTACTAAATGTTTTTGTTGAACAACTTCTTTTGTTCGTTCCACAACTGTTATTTCCAAAAAATCTTTTCGCTTTCTAAGCGCAGTAGTCCTCCATTTATATATCCCAAGCAACAAAATAATAAATAAGGTAGCATCAATACAATACATCCACCATGTTCTCCACCAGGGTGGCAATACCACAAATGTGTATGCAACAGGCTCACACCATACCCCTTCTGGACTTTGGGCTTTAACTTTGAAGGTATAAGTGCCTTCATTAATATTACCAAAACTTGCAGTAGTTATTTTTGTTAATGGATTCCATTCATCATCATAGCCTTCCAGCATAAACTGATAGTTCACCAAATTGGGCTTACCTGTTTCAATAGCATTAAAATCAAAACTTACATTATGAAATTTGTAAGGTAATACAAGGTTTTCGGGTAGGGGATAAAAATTTGTGATGCCATCAAATTGAACTCCCGAGAACTTTTTTTGCTGCCTATCAAGTATTTCTTTAGGAACAATTTTACCAAAAGCGTTGAACGCTGCAAGTAGCATTGTTGCACTATCTACAAAATTTACAGCCGAATCTTTTTTAGTCTTAATACTTGATACCTGATACTTTTTACTCTGATTAAACCAACAAATATTTTCTTGATTTAATTTCACATTTTGAATAACCACCGTTGGAGGTTGATTATTACGAAGCACTGCAGCATAATCAAATCTTACCAAAGCAGTTTTATCAGAGCCTGTTCCAGCCCACATAATTCCTTTACTGTCTATAAACATACAGTTTGGTCCAGCCTGCACATCCTTTATAGGATAACCGTTTGCCGAATTATAATTTTCAATAACAAGGTCATAGTTTTTCAACTCCTCATTGTTCATATTATTTTGAACTGGTATGTTGTGTAAGGCGGGGTTGCCTCTTAACTTTGGAGTGAAAAAAACCGCTACCCCCACTCCAAAGTTTGTTCCAATTGCTATGTGCTGTTGTTTGGTAATTACTACTTGCGTAACACCATCATTGGGTAATCCTTGAGCGGTAGTGAAATTGGCAAAAGATTCCCCATCATATCGGCTCACACCTCCACCATAAGTGCCGAACCATAAATTCCCTTTGCTATCTTGGGTTATACTAAAAACGTCGTTATTTGCTAATCCTTGAGCAGTAGTAAAATTGGTAAAAGATTGCCCATCATATCGGCTCACGCCGCCACCATTAGTGCCGAACCATAAATCCCCTTTGCTATCTTGGAATATACTCCAAACGATGTTATTTGCTAATCCTTGAGCGGTAGTAAAATTGGTAAAAGATTGCCCATCATATCGGCTCACACCGCCACCAGAAGTGCCGAACCATAAATCCCCTCTGCTATCTTTGGTTATACTCAAAACAATGTTTTCTGCCAGGCCTTGTTGTGTAGTAAAATTGGTGAAGGATTTCCCATCATATCGGCTCACACCTCCACCCTCAGTGCCGAACCATAAATCCCCTTTGCTATCTTGGGTGATACTCCTTACTTTGTTATTTTCTAATCCTTGAGCAGTAGTAAAATTAGTAAAAGATCGCCCATCATATCGGCTCACACCTCCACCAAGAGTGCCGAACCATAAATCCCCTTTGCTATCTTGGGTGATACTCCAAACGCTATTATTTGCTAATCCTTGAGCAGTAGTAAAATTGGTAAAAGATTTCCCATCATATCGGCTCACACCTCCACCATTAGTGCCGAACCATAGACACCCTTTGCTATCTTGGGTTATACTCAAAACAATGTTATTTGCCAGTCCTTGTTGTGTAGTAAAATTGGTGAAGGATTTAACGAGTTTTCCATTTTTTCTTTTTAGGTCTTGTTGTGTTCCTTGAGGAATAATCTCTCCTCTTTTCTCAGCAGCTTCCATGTCCTCAACTCGGTTCCCATCATATCGGCTCATACCTCCACCATTAGTGCCGAACCATAAATTCCCTTTGCTATCTTGGGTTATACTCAAAACAATGTTATTTGCCAGTCCTTGTTGTGTAGTAAAATTGGTGAAGGATTTAACAAGTTTTCCATTTTTTCTTTTTAGCTCTTGTTGTGTTCGTTGAGGAATAATCTCTCCTCTTTTCTCAGCAGCTTCCATGTCCTCAACTCGTTTCCCATCGTATCGGCTCACACCTCCACCATTAGTGCCGAACCATAAATTCCCTTTGCTATCTTGTGTTATACTCAAAACGGTGTTATTTGCCAGTCCTTGTTGTGTAGTAAAATTGGTGAAGGATTTAACAAGTTTTCCATTTTCTCTTTTAAGGTCTTGTTGTGTTCTCTCGGGGATGATCTCGCCTCTTTGCAGTGCAGCTTCTATTGCCTCGACTCGGTTCCCGTCATAACGGCTCACACCTCCACCAAGAGTGCCGAACCAAAGATTTCCCGTTTTATCTTCTGTAATGCTCTTTACCCTATTATATGCCAGTCCTTGCGCGGTGGTAAAATTCTTGAAAAATTTGCCATCGTACCTGCTTACTCCTCCTCCATAAGTGCCGAACCAAAGATTTCCCGTTTTATCTTCTGTAATACTCATTACCGAATTTGCTAATCCTTGAGCAGCAGTAAAATTGGTAAAAGATTTCCCATCATATCGGCTCACACCTCCACCATCAGTGCCGAACCATAAATTCCCTTTGCTATCTTTATAGCCACAAGAAATGACATCAAGAGCTAATCCTTGGTCGGTAGTAAAGGTTGTAAAATTGCCAATTGCAGCAGGGCTTTGGTCTTTTGAAGGGGCGGTGGTC